>NZ_JBSGDB010000374.1:0-8729 GCF_053602155.1 Streptomyces sp. NPDC004561 | reverse complement strand
ACCCGCTGGAACAGCTCCCACAACTCATCCGGCACCAGCCGCTCAACGATCGACACCACAACCGACAGCCTACCGAACCAAATGAGATGACCTCTTAACCTCTACCTCCCGGTCTAACAAACCACCGCTAGGGGGCCGCTCGCAGCTCGTTCAGGATCTGTTCCAGGGACTTGCGCACGTCGGGGTCCCTTGTCCGGCCGAGCTCGTGCTCCAGGGCGGTGACGAGCTGGTCCGCGGCGGACGGGACCCGCTCGTCGAGCAGGCGCACGACATGGACGGCGCCTTCGACGAAACCCGTGGCACCGACCGCCTTCATGACCCTCCTGCGTACCGTGTCGACGACTTCCCACTCGCGGCTGTACCGCGCGATGTAGCGGGCGGCGAGGTACTGGCCGAAGGGGTCCCGCACCAGGGTCCAGCGGGGCTCAGTGTCGGAGGCAGTGGCCGGCGCCGGACGGACCGGGAAGTCCGACTCGGAGAAAAGGGCCAGCAGTTCGTTGGCGAGCCCGGAGCCGTACGACTCGGGGAGGGTGTGGCGCAGTGCTCTGCGCAGGGCGGCGGCGAACTCATGACCGGCCATATCGGGCGAGCCGCCTGGCCGGATGACGAACCGATAGGCCAGGCGGCACACGATCTGGCCGAGTTCCTCGGGCCGGAGAGCGGAGCGGGAGATACCCCGGTACTCCTCACGTCCGCCGAAGAGCAGGGTGTACGTGCTGTCGTACAGGTCGATCAGCCGGTGCGGGAGATGGCCGTGTCGCTCGTACACGGCGGCTAGTTGGGCCAGGAGGAGCGGGGTGGTGAGCCAGTCGGTCATCTCCGGGGAGGAGGTGGCTTCGGTGAACAGGCGTTCGGCGTCCGACGGGAGCATGTGGGTCGCTCGCGCCCACTGGGAGAGGTAGGTGCGGACGTCGCCCGGCGCGAACGCGTCGATCGCATGCGGAGCGAATCCGCTCGCCACCAAGCCCGAGACGGAGGCGCCGGGGCGGCTGAAGACGACGATCTCGGCCCGGGGGTACCTCACGCAGAACCTGGCCACGTCGACCTGGGCGCGGTCGCGTTCGCGGACGGACAGTTCGTCGAGGCCGTCGAAGATGATCAGTGTACGGCGCTCGGTGAGAAGGAGTTCGAGCGTCTCGTACGACATTTCCAGGTCGTGGCGCAGACCGACCGAGTCGGCGATCAGCCGCTCCAGGGGCAGCGGCTGGCCAGCGCGCTGGCGCAGGGGGACGGTGAAGGCGACGTCCAGCCGACCACCGTCGTGCCTCGCGGCGACCTCGTAGCAGATCCGGTCCGCCAGGACGGTCTTGCCGGTTCCGGCGCCGCCGAGGACGAGGACCTTGCGGTGCTCGGCGGCGACGTCCTGCCAGTGGGCGTGCCGGGCACCGGACCAGGTGACTTCGGTGGGAGTCAGGCGCTGGGGGATGTACAGCTCGTCGGGGGCGGAGAGCCGCCGTTCGTGGCCGGGGAACGCCACGGGGAAGACGCCGGACCACTGGCTGCCCAGCAGGCGACTGCGGTAGCTCTCGAGGAAGTCGCTGGTGTAGACGTCCAGAAAGCGGGCGACATGCTCGCCGTCGGGGTCGTCGCCCGCCGTCTCGCAGTACTCCCGGGCGAACAGCTTGAGCAGGTCGTGGTAGCGGAAGTGGACGCCGTCGCTCGTCTCGACGAGCTGGGCGTCGACCAGGAGTTCCAGCAGCTCCTCCGCCCGCGCCTCCGGCACCTGGAGGAAGACGCCGGCGTGCCGGGCCTCGAAGCGGCTGAGCGGAAGCCGAGACAGGACGCGGAAGGCGTGGGCCTCGGCCTCGTGCAGGCCGCGGTAGCTGATCTCGAAGCTGCCGCGGACATCGAGGGAGCCGTCGGCCAGCTTGGCGAGCCTGGTGCGTTCGTCGGTGAGCACGTCGGTGAGCTTGCCGACGGTCCAGTGGCGCTTCCTCTTGAGGAGGGCGCCCGCGATGCGCAGGGCCAGCGGGAGGCGGCCGCACTGCTGGACGAGAGTGTGGGCGGCGTTCTCGTCGTCCGTGCCGGACCAGTGGCGCTGGGAGACCTCGGCGAGCAGAGTCAGCGACTCGGCCTCGCTCATCAGGTCCAGGTGGTGGAGCAGGACGCCGTCGATCGCCGACAGGGGAACGCGGGAGGTGACGATGACGAGGCAGGTCGCTGTGGCGGGGATCAGGCCCGCGACCTGATCCGCCGACTGGGCGTTGTCGAGAAGGATCAGGCAGCGGCGCCCAGCGAGGAGGGAGCGGTAGCGCTGGGGGAGGTCCTGGGCGCCGACCGGGACGCTGAGGGTGGCGGGGTCGAGGTCGGCGACGAAGCGCTGCAGGATCTGCGCGGCGGTGGGCGGCTCGCCGTTCTGCTCGCCCAGGTCGGCGTAGAGCTGGACCTCGTCGAAGCGCCCGGCGAGCCGGTGGGCCATGTGCACGGCCAGGGCGGACTTGCCGACGCCCGGGGTGCCGTACAGGTCGATGACGTGGGGACCTGGGCCGTCGTCGCCGGTCAGGGACTCGACCGCGATGATGTGATCAGTGCGCCCGCTGAAGCCCTTTGCCTGCTGCGGGAGTTGGCGCAGGGAACGGGTGGGGGTGGGCGCGGAGGTGAAATAGATCGGTGCGTAGTTGTCGCGGAGGACGTTGACTTGTCGGGCGTGGTCGGTGGCGAGTGCCACGGTGTTGGGCCGGGCCGGCCGGCGTCTAGGAAAGCGAAATGGGCCCACTGTTGTTTCCGCTGATGTTGACCTGCCTGGCGTTCCCGCTCGCGTGGGCGATCAGCGTCTGCGTGGCGGGGTCACTCTGGGCGGCGGTCACCAGGGCTTCGAGGGTGGCGGCGAACTCCGCATCGCTCTCCAGCTCGTGCCGCAGATGGCTGGCGACGGTGGCTCGCGTGCCCTCGTCCCCGGGACTAGCCTCCAGCTCGGCCAGGGCGGCGCTCTGCGTGTCGGAACGGCCGAACCGTTGCCGGACGACATGCGCGACGCTCTGGATCTTCAGCCAGGCGGCCTTCCCGGCCTCCGTCGCGGCGCCCTCCCCGAACTTGGTCGCAACCAGCGCCACTGCTACGGCACTCAAGGTAGCCGGATCCATGCTCGCCTCCCCCATGCGTCCCCACGTCACGGTCCTGCTCCCACGCTACCGGCGCGAAGCGGGTTCCTGCAGCGAAACGGTCAGAGCCGCCTCCTGCTGAGAGCGGCCGTGTCGGCCTCCGTTCAGGTGCGTGGCGGACAGGCGGCGGTCGCGGCGGATCTGGAGGTAGGTGGTGGAGGCGACAGCGAAGGCGGACCAGGAGCGATCGCCGACGGCAGCCGGGACGAGACGGCACAGTGCTGGGCCGAGGCGGAGGAACTCTCTCCCGAGCTGGAGGGGCAGCATCGTGGGGGCATCGCGATGGGGCTGTGGCGGGCTGGCTTGCGGGGAGACTCGGACCGCGTCTTCTACAGCACTATCGGCAAGTTCGGCACGCAGATGAAGCTCACCAACGACGACGCCAAATTGACTCCGCACACCAATGCCTCGGGCAACAACGCCTACCGGCCGACGGTGAACGTCTGGAACCCGGACCTCCTGGAACTGACCGTCGCCTGCCTTCAGCCCGGTGACGACGCGGAGGCATGGGCCGGATTTGTCCACCAGCAGCGTCTCAGCGAGGACTACCGTGCTGGTCGCGAGGGGTTAGCTCTGCCCTTGATCCTCCATCTTGCGCGACTCGCGGACGATTACGTTCTGCCTCACGAGATCGAGGAGGCCTTGGACCCGACGGAGCCCCGGGTTGCAGCCGCGCCGGACGACGCTTTGTCGGGCCAGCTGGCCTTCGACTTCGACCTCGATGAAGGGGATGACGACGAGTGAAGCTTCCCGCCGAGTAGCCGAGGGGAGTCTGCCCGGTCAGGCTTGGCGGGGACAGGTCGAGTTGCAGGCGGAGGCGATCACAGTTTGAACAGGACCCCGCGCCATGTCCACCCCGCGCCGAGGACCGCCTCCTGCAGGGGTGTCTTCAGCTCCGCGGAATCGAAGAGGAACTCTTCCGTCTTCTGGAGGCGGCCGTCGGCCCCCCGCTCGACCGTCCAGCGCCGGGAGACCGTCCTCACCTGCCCGCGGGACTGCTCTCTCGGCAGCGCCAACCTGGGCGTACTTCCGATCCAGGTCACTTCCCACTCGCGGTCGAGAACGCGGACTTCGCGGCTCTCCGGGACCAGGCGCATCCTGATCTGAAGGGTCCGGCTCACCTGGGTCCGGGCGAAGAAGGCGTGCCAGGCCGGATCCCGGATACGCCACTCCGCAACCAGATCGGCCCCCTCAGCGGCACCATCGCGCACAACATAAGGTGTGTCTGGCCCGCTGACTTCGAGCAACGTCGTCCGGACCTCCTCGACGGATCGCGGCGCGACGCCGCCTTTCGGGCGCTTGGTACCTGTGAATATGTCGAAGAAGCCCATCAAACCACCACCTATGAACGTCTAGTCACTCAACGTGAGATCTCCGGGTACGGTGGGACGGGTTAGGACACCGCCCCGATGTCCGGGCCGACCGTCCGAACGAATTCCTGGAAATCCGGCAGAATAGTGTCGTGCTGTGCCGCAGTGGCGGTCAGGTACGTCCGGATCACCGCACGTTTGCGCGGGTCGTCGGCGTCCAGCATGGCCAAGTACACCTGGGACTGGACGAGATCACGGCGCACACCGCCGACGACGGCTGAGAACGTCAGCCTCTGTGTCAGCGCGGGCGCGGCCTCGGAGCCGACCTCGTGTCGGTTCACCACCACCACCGACTCGGCGACTTCGTGCAAGCGCTGCACCGACTCTTCCGCGAGTTCGGGCAACCCCACCGTGTTAGGAGGGAACTCGCCGTCGATGGTGATGTTCGCGGTGAAACCGGCGTCAGGCTCCGGATGAAGCGCGACAAAGGCAGCCTCGGGGGCGCCGACCTCGTCTGGAGGGGCCGGGCGCCAACCGTCCGGCAGGCGGAATTCGATCGGTACCGGCAGGGTCGAGGCCATTAGGGTCGTTCCTTCCATGGAGTGGTCCATCAGAGCAGACCGGTGAAGTCGTCCTTGAGTGAGCTCGCGGCATCGCCGACGGCGTCGACCGCGCCTCCTACGGCATCGGCCGCATCGCTGGCAGCGGCGCTCACCTTATGCGGGTCGACGGTGAACTCCGCGCCCACGGCGCCGCCGAGTCCGAGCGCGACGCCCACCTTCGCACCGATATGGAACTTACCGTCGTCTCCCTTGCCCAAGGTCACCCCGGCCTCCGCGCCCGCACCGGCCCACCCCTCGGCCGTGGCACCGGCGCCGATACCCGCGACCTCGCCTCCCCCGGCGACACCGGCCTTCGCCCCGGCGAACGCCTTCGCTTTGGCATTGAGGCCGTCGAGACCTGCCCCGGCACCGGCCTGGGCCTCGGCACCGTCGAATCCGGTCCCCCGCACGTAGGCGCCGCCGAGATACCCGTAGTCGGCTCGCCCTTCCACCAGGGCCCGCGCTCCCGCAGACGCCTCGACGGATCCGGAGATGCCCTTGTCCGTCATGGCGCCGGACGCCGACGCCCTGGCCCCTATCACAAGGTCGCCAACCGTGGAGAGTTCCAGGTCGCCGTCGGACAGTGTTCCTTTCCCGGTCAGGTGCTCGAGGTCGGCGTACACCTTGGCCGAGCCTTCCTTGCCGTACTTGGGACCACTGGCGGAGGCGCCGGCGCTGGGGCCTGTCGCCGTGCCCTTGCCGTGCCACTGCCACCCGTCGGTCTTCGTGTGAGCCTTGTCCCCGGGCGGCTCCTCGGTCTTGTACTTGCCGAGGTCACCTTGCGCCTTGCCGTTGAAGCCGTTGAGGGTGCCGTCGGTGACGTCGGTGTCGACCACCACGGTCTGGAGAGCGAACTCGACGTCCTTGTCGGCGTCGCCCACGTCCTTCACGCACTGGTCGATACGGGCTTGCCAGGAGGCTACGGACTTACGGACACTGTCCTGGTAGTCGGGGTCGTGCGCCAGTGCCTGACGGTCTCCCGGGCTGAGCTTCCCGGTGTCGTACGAGACCACGCCCTGGTCCGACACCTTCATCCCTGCGGCGATCGCGTCGTCCCGGGCCGACTCCAGCTTTTTGCGCAGGTCCACGAACTGGGTGTGCGCATCGTGCAGGAGCGAGGCGATCGCCTTGGCCTCGACCTGGGCTTTCTGGAACTCCTTGAGAGTGATGCCGAGGCGCTTCTGGGCGGCATCCCCGCTGAACCCCGTCCATGACGGACCGAGGGTGATGCCGTGCACGTTCTTCCCGTACGCCGTCTCCTGCTTGTGGAACTCCTTCGCCATCCCGTCCCAGCGGTCGGTGGCCGTGGTCAGCGTGGACAGGTCGGTCGTCATGATCTCGTGGTACGTCGGCATGGGTCCCCGTTGAGTGCTTGGCGTACGAGTCGAATCAGGAAGAGGTCAGTTCTGCGGCGGCTGCGAGTACTGGTCGAGCGCCGACGGCCTGCGCACTCCTGCGGCGACATCGACATCCGTGCCTTGCAATGTGGTGTTGGCGGCCCGCAGTGACCCCTTGTCCGCCGACAACAGGTTCATGAGGTCCTGGACCTGCTCGCCCCACGTCTTGTGCGCCTTCTGAAGGGCTCCGGACGTCAGCCAACCGTGTCCGTCCTTCGCCCCGAACGCCTTGACCGCGGCGCTCGTTTCGTGGTCCGTCCAGGCCCCCGCCGTGCGGGTGTCCGGCTCGATGTGCTGCTCGATCGCATTCGCCGCGGCCTGCTTCTCGGCGGGCGACGACGTCAGTCCCGACTGACCGCCAAAGGAACCGCCCCCACCTCCTGGATCGGCGAGTTGGTTCAGCCGCATGCTGACCGGCTGGGCAGCCGCGTTGCCGGTTATGTGCCGCTCTCCTGCTGTGCCAGCCACGAAGCCTTTGCCCCCGTCCACATGCCCTTAGCGTGCACCTGCCAGGATAGCGATCCGTCCATTGCCTCATGGGTGACGGGTACTGATCTGTGACAAGCCCATCGCACTGACCAACTAAGAAGCCGTTATCAATCCGGGTGTGATCGCTTGATTTCCGCTGGTCGGGCTTGGTGTTGGGGGGTGGGTGGCAGGGATGTCGGCGTCGTGTTGCCGCATCGCTGGAGGGCCGGATGCCGTCGTCTATGGGGCTGCTGGAGGACCGGGAGCTGAGTGCGCGTCAGCGTCTTGAGGAGTGCCGCGAGGAGGCGGAGCGCGCTGAGGCCGCGCTCGCCGAGGCCGAACGGGCCTGTGAACGAGCTGTGATCGCGAAGGAGGAGTTCGCGGCGGCACTGGCCGAGGCGCGCGCAGAGGATGATCCGCCGCCGGACGGCGGGGTGCGGACCGCCGGTGCGGCGCCGGGCACGACCGTGCCCGAGTGGCGGCCGGGGCTTGGGCCGACGGTGCTCGCGGCCAACTACCAGCGGATCATCGGTGCACTTGAGGCGGCAGCGCGGGAGGAAGCCGGGCCGCTGAACTGCCGTCAGATCGCTGGCCGGTTGGAGTGGGAGACCTCGGCGGCCGGGGTGGAGCGGGTGCGGGCCAAGGCGCGGCGGATGGCCGAGCGCGGCTGGCTGGCCAAGGAGGCGGACGGCCGGTTCAGCGCCGTCGCCCGGCCAGGCGGCGGATCATGAGTGCGGTCATCGACCAGTAGACCATCGCCTCGGCGACCTCGGTGGTGCGCTCGTAGTCGCGGGCCAGGCGGCGGGTGCGCAGCAGCCACCCGTTGGTGCGCTCAATCACCCAGCGGCGCGGCAGTACCGTGAACCCCACCGTGTTCTCGGCGCGCTTGACCACCTCCAGGACCAGCTTCAGTGCGGCCGCGGCCCACTCCACCAGGGCGCCGCTGTAGCTGCCGTCGGCCCAGATCAACTTCAGGCGGAAGTACCGGGCCCGCGTTCGCGGCAGCAGCGCGTTCGCGGCGTCGCGGTCGGTGACCGAGGCGGCGGTGACCATCACAGCCAACAGCAGTCCGAGGCAGTCGACCACCAGGTGGCGCTTGCGCCCGTTGATCTTCTTGCCGCCGTCGAAACCGCGTGAGTCGGCGCCCACGACGGCGTCGGCTTTGACCGACTGGGAGTCGATGATCCCCGCGCTGGGCTCCGGGTCGCGGCCCTCCTGCACGCGTACCCTGCGGCGCAGTCGGTCGTGCAACTCGTTCAGCAGGCCCTGGGCCAGGTAGCGGCGGAAGAAGCGGTAGACGGCCTGCCAGACGGGGAAGTCGCAGGGCATCGCTCGCCATTTGATGCCGCCGTCGACCAGGTAGAACACCGCATCGAGCATGGTGCGGTGGCAGTAGGACTCCGGCCGGCCGCCCCTACCCTCCAGCCAGCGCGGCATCGGCAGCGCGTCGCGGACAGCGGCCCACTGCGCGTCGGTCAGGTCGCTGGGGTAGCGACGCTCACGGTCGCCGTGGTCAGCGGCGTTGCCGAACCGGTGCGCGAGACAATCACAGGGCGACACGCCGAAGTTGGACACCGGCGCCGCTGCCGCGGAAAACTGTGACACCTGGGGCCTCCTGGTGCTCGTGGACTCGACATCTCCGAGCTGTGCAGGAGGCCCCTCCCTCATGCGCCGACTGGCTGGCGATCAACCGAACGGGAGCAGGCCCGAACCCCCGTCCGACCCTCACGCCGCAAGATCGCTTTGATAACGGCTTCTAAGCTTGACTCTGTCGGGGATCTTGGAGCCGTCGAGGTCAACTGCCCAGGGTTCGCCAGGACTTCAGCCGAGGTAACTCCCGTTGGTCGAGGT
>NZ_JBSGDB010000373.1:0-8825 GCF_053602155.1 Streptomyces sp. NPDC004561 | reverse complement strand
GGCCGCCGATGCGCCGGATGTCGATGCCGCTCATTTGCTTGACCCCCCGCTTCTTTCCCGAACCACGGGCGCAGCAGGACGTGTTCGCCGCCGGCATGTCGGTCGGCGCGCCCCCGGACGCCTTCAACGCCCGCGGCCAGGACTGGGGCCTGCCGCCCTGGCGCCCCGACCGGCTCGCCGCCTGCGGCCACGCCCCTTACCGCGACCTGCTGCGCGCCCTCTTCCGCTACGCCGGCGCCCTGCGCATCGACCACGTCATGGGCCTGTTCCGGCTCTGGTGGGTGCCCCAGGGCAGCCCGCCCACCGAGGGCACCTACATCCGCTACGACGCCGAGGCCATGCTCGCCATCCTGGCCCTGGAGGCCGGCCGGGCCGGGGCCGTGGTGATCGGCGAGGACCTCGGCACCGTCGAGCCCGGCGTCCGCGAGGCGCTCCAGCGGCGCGGGGTGCTCGGCACCTCCGTGCTGTGGTTCGAGCGCGACTGGGAGGGCGACGGCCGCCCGCTGCCGCCCGAGCGCTGGCGCGCCGACTGCCTGGCCACCGCCACCACCCACGATCTGCCGCCCACCGCCGCCCGGCTCACCGGCGACCATGTCGACCTGCGCGACCGGCTCGGCCTGCTCACCCGCCCGGCGGCCGAGGAACGCGCCGAGGCCGTCGCCGACATCGCGGAGTGGCTCGCCCTGCTGGGCAGCCTCGGTCTGCTCGACAGCCCGGCGGCCGGCCCGCCCGGCTCCGACGAGGAGGAGGAGATCCGCGCGGTCCACCGCTTCCTGCTGCGCACCCCGGCCCGGCTGATCGGCGTCTGGCTGCCCGACGGCGTCGGCGACCGCCGCCCGCAGAACCTGCCGGGCACCTGGGACCAGTACCCGAACTGGCGGCTGCCGATCGCGGACCGGACGGGGCGTCCGGTGCCGCTGGAGGAGCTGACGGCCTCGCCCCGGCTCAGGGCACTCCTCGCGGTACTGGGGGGGGAGGGCAGGGTCCCATGAGTCCCCACTACGGGACCCCGGACGCGCGTCCTTCCGGGTGATTCGCTAACTTGAATGCGTGGACAAGAAGAACGCCCTGCGCGCCGGCGCCCTGGCCGCCGGTACGACGCTGATGATGCTGCTCATGTCGTCCCCCGCGCTCGCGCTGGCCCGTGACGACGGTGACGACCCCGGCCCGGGCCTGAGCGTCATCCAGACCGTGGGCCTCTACGTGCTGCTCCCGCTCGCGCTGTTCGCGGTCATCACCGGTCTGGTGATGGTGCTGGACAAGTCCCGTCCCAAGAAGGACACCACGTCGTCCAAGGTCGACGTCAAGGCCTGACCGGACCGTCCGGTCCTCCTGCCGGGGGCGCCCGTCCTCCCGTCGGTACGCGCGTGACGCCGTACCCGGGTGAGACCGGCGCCCTTCGTGTTTTCACGTACGGTTCCGGCCGTACGGCTCAGGGGTTCGGCGCGGTCAGATACCGCTGCACGGCCGGTCCCAGCCACGCCACCAGCTCCTGCCGGGACAGCGCCGTCGCCGCCGGCAGCCGCAGCACATAGCGCGTCAGGGCCATCCCGAGCACCTGCGCGGCACACAGCGCGGCCCGCGTCGGCACCTGTTCCGGGTCGGGACACACCTGCCGGGCCACCGGCAGCAGCTGCTCGCGGAAGATGTCCCGCATCCGCTCGGCCCCGGCCTGGTTGGTGACGCCGACCCGCAGCACGGCGCGCAGCTCCTCGTTCTCCTCCCACAGGTCGACGAAGTGGCCCACCAGGGCCTGCCCGACCTCCTCCCGCGGCACCCGCGCCAGGTCCGGCATGCGCAGATCGAGCGCGACGGCCGCCGCGAAGAGCCCCTCCTTGCTGCCGTAGTACCGCATCACCATCGACGGGTCGATGCGCGCGTCCCTGGCGATGGCCCGGATGGTGGCCCGCTCGTAGCCGTCGGCGGCGAAGCGCTCGCGGGCCGCGGCGAGGATGGCGGTACGGGTGGTGTCGGAGCGGCGTACGGTCATGTCAACGAGCGTAGGCCAACATGCGTAGGCCAACAAGTGTTGACCCTCTCCCTGATGCGGGTCTACGCTTGCCAACAAGCGTTGACCAACAGTTGTTGGCCAACGGGCGTTGGCACCCAGGAGGTCATCATGACCGGCACCACGGGAAACACCGGCACCACGGGTCGCACCAGCGGGAACGTCATCGTCGTCGGCTCCGGCCCGACCGGTCTGCTGCTCGCCGGCGACCTCGCCGCCGCCGGCGTCCCGGTCACCGTGATCGAGAAGCGCCCCCACCGGATCAGCAACCTCTCCCGCGCCTTCGTCCTGCACGCCCGCACCCTCGAACAGCTCGACGCCCGCGGGCTGGCCGATGGCCTGGAGGCCCTGGGGCGGCCCCTCGACCGCCTCAGCCTCTTCGGCCACCTCGCCATCGACCTCGCCGCGCTTCCTTCCCGCTTCAACCATCTCCTCGTGCTCCCGCAGTACGAGGTGGAGAAGGCGCTGGAGCGGCGGGCGGTCGAGGCGGGCGCCGGTTTCCGGTACGAGACCGAGCTGACCGGCCTCACGCAGGACGCGGACGGGGTGACGGTCGAGGTCCGCGGGCCCGAGGGGGACACGGAGAGCCTCCGGGCCGCCTATGTGGTCGGGGCCGACGGCATGCGCAGCGCGGTGCGGGAGGCGGTCGGGCTGCCGTTCCCGGGCAGGTCGGTGATCCGGTCCGTCGTCCTCGCCGACGTCAGGCTGGCCGAGAAGCCGGAGACCCTGCTCACCGTAGACGCGGTCGGGGACGCCTTCGCCTTCCTCGCGCCCTTCGGGGACGGCTACTACCGGGTGATCGGCTGGCACCGGGGCCGCGACGTCCCGGACACCGAGCCGCTGGAGCTGGCGGAGGTCCAGGAGATCACCCGGCTCGCCCTCGGCCGGGACTTCGGGATGCACGACGCCCGCTGGATGTCCCGCTTCCACAGCGACGAGCGGCAGGCGCCCGCCTACCGGGTGGGCCGGGTCTTCCTCGCGGGGGACGCCGCGCACGTGCACACCCCGGCCGGCGGGCAGGGCATGAACACCGGGCTGCAGGACGCGGCGAACCTGAGCTGGAAGCTGGCCGCGGTCGCCGGCGGGCACGCGGACCCCGGGCTGCTCGACAGCTACCAGGCCGAACGGCACCCGGTCGGAAGGGCGGTGCTGCGCAGCAGCGGCGGGATCGTCCGGATGGCCATGGCCAAGCGTCCCTGGACGCTCGCGGGCCGCGCCGCGCTCACCACGTTCCTGAACGCCGTCGGCCCCGCCCGCCGCAAGGTGGCGGGCCAGGTCACCGGGCTCGGCTACCGCTACCCCGCGCCCCGCGGCGCCCACCGCCTCACCGGCACCCGGGTCCCGGACGTCCGCCTGGCCGGCGGCACCCGCCTGTACGAGGCGCTGCGCGGCGGCCGCTTCGTCCTGATCGCCCCGGAGCCGTACGAGGCGGGGGCCGGCCGCGCGGACCGGCTGACCGTGGCCCGCTGGGCGAGCGACCGCCGTACGGCGCTGCTGGTGCGCCCCGACGGCTACATCGCCTGGGCCGCCGACACCGCCGACCCGGAGGCGGTCGAAGCGGCCGTGGCCCGGCATCTCGGGGCGGGCGTGACGGTGTGACAGCCCGCATGAGGCCGTCCGGCTCCTGACGTCGGCGCGCGCGGAGGTGGACGAGCTGCCGACCTTTCAGCTCTGCTGAAAAGAACGGTCGAAATGATTCGATGGACCTGACGGACACGGCGCTGTGACGGTAGGGGCACACCACCGAACCGAAAGGAGCCCCGTGGCCGCCGTCCTGCACAGGACCACCGCCTCCGCCCCCTCCGCCCGCAAGGCCGCACCCGCGGCCGGTCTCGCCCTCGCCGCCCTCGCCACCCTCGTCTGGTCCGGCAGCTTCGTCACCTCCCGGGGGCTGCACGACAGCGTCCCGCCGGTCCAGCACGCCTTCTGGCGCTGGGTGATCGCCCTGGCCGCCGTCGCCCCCTTCGGCGCCCGGCGGGCCTGGCGGCAGCGGGCAACGATCCGCCGGCACGGCCGCTACGTCCTCCTCGCCTCCCTGCTCGGCGTGGCCGTCTACAACACCCTCGTCAACCAGGCCGGACTGACCACCACGGCCCCCACCATGGGCATGATCATGGCCGCCTCGCCGGTGCTGATGGCGGTCTTCGAACGGCTGGGCGGCGTACGGCTCGGCGCGCGCCGCGTCACCGGGCTGCTCGTCGCCTGCGCGGGCGTGGCACTGCTCGTCGGCGGCGGCGCGCACTTCGCGCCCGGCGACCTGTGGATGATCGCGGCCGCCTGCTGCTTCGCCGGCTACAGCGCCCTGCTGCGCCGCAGGCCCGCCGAACTCGACGGCACCGGCTTCCTGTTCACCACGTTCCTCGTCGGCACGGTCCTCCTGCTGCCCGTCCAGGCCGCGAGCCTCGCCCTCCAGGGCGGCTTCCCCGCGACACCCCGCACGGTCCTGCCCCTCCTCTACGTCGGCGTGGCCTCCTCCGCCGTGGCCTTCTTCGCCTGGAACAAGGCCGTCGCCCTGATCGGCGCCACCCGCGCCGGCATCGTCTACCACCTTCAGCCGGTGTGCGTGGCCCTGCTGTCCTGGGCGCTGCTCGGCGAGACCACGGGACGGCCCCAGCTGCTGTCGATGGCGCTGATCCTGGGCGGGGTCGTGCTCGGGGCGGCGTCCCGGGGCTGAACCGGTAGCGTGCCGCCATGGCCGAGTGGGACGTCCGCAAGCTGCAGATCCTGCGCACCCTGCGGGAACGCGGCACCGTGACCGCGACGGCCGAGGCCCTGCACATGACACCGTCCGCGGTCTCCCAGCAGCTCACCAACCTCGCCCGGCAGCTCGGTGTGCCCCTGCTGGAGGCCCACGGCCGCCGGGTCCGGCTCACCGACGCGGCCCGGCTGGTGCTCACCCACGCCGAGGCGGTCTTCGAGCAGCTGGAGCGCGCCGAGGCCGCGCTGGCCGCGTACACCCTCGGGGAGGCGGGCGAGGTCCGGGTCGGCGCCTTCCCGACCGCCGTACCGGCCCTGGTCGTGCCCGCCGTACGGGCCCTGCGGGAGTCCCATCCCGCGGTGACCGTGCGCGTCCGCGAGACGGAGGCCGCCGCGGCCTGCGAACTGCTCGCCGCCGGGGAGGTCGACCTCGCCCTGTCCCTCGCGGCCGAGGCCCCCAGCGCCGCCGACCCCCGTTTCACCCGCCTGCCCCTGCTCACCGACCCCCTCGACGTCGCCCTGCCCCCGGACCACCCCCTGGCCACGGCCCCTCGCCTCGGGCTCACCGACCTGGCCGCCGAACCCTGGATCTTCGGCGGCAGCGGCCCCTGGTCCGACATCACCCGCCGGGCCTGCGAGGCCGCCGGTTTCAGTCCCCACCAGGGCCACTCCGCCTCCGGCTGGACGGCGATCCTCGCCATGGTGGAGGCGGGGATGGGCGTGGCCCTGGTGCCGAGGATGGCGGCCGGCCGCCGGGACGGGGTGGTGCTGCGCGAACTCGGCGCGGACCGGCCGGTACGGCACGTGGTGGCGGCGGTGCGCAGGGGCGGGGAGGCGGGCCGGGCGGTGACCCGGGTCCTGGAGGCCCTGCGGGACGCGGCCGCCGCGACCGGCGGCCCGGCGGGACGGACGGGCTAGCCCCGCGGGACCTCGTACAGGAAGCACCCGTACTCCACCGCCCGCACGTGCACCAGCGCCACCTCCGGGTCGGCGAAGGCCTCCGCGAAGGCCGCCTCGAAGCTCTCCGGGGGCTCCACGAGGCGGCCGCCGAGGATCCGGCCGCCGGCCGAGTAGCGGCGCAGGGTGCGGTGGGCGCCCGTGAAGGGAAGCGCGCCGCCCTCGGGACCGTGACACTCCCGGGCGTGGATGAAGACGGGCCCCTGCTCGTCGTACGCCCCGGGAGCGGCCCCCGTCGCGGCCGCCCAGCGGCGCAGCGGCGCGTACGAGACCAGGGCGATCAGCTCGCCGGGCTCGCTCGGCCGCAGACAGCAGCGCAGCGGGGAGCCGCCCTCCTCGTCGGTGAACGGGACGAGGGGGCGACCGGCGTCGTCGGCCGTGCGCAGTTCCTCCAGGGCCTCGGACGGGACGGGCCGTGCGGTGTAGGTCGTCATACGGCCCAGCGTCCTGCCCGACCGCCCCGCTGACCGGCGGTATCCGGACATCGCGTTACCTGCGGGTCCCATGGAAGGATGGCGCAACCGACACATAACGAGGAGATGACCGCGTGCCTGGCACAAACCTGACTCGCGAAGAGGCGCGGCAGCGGGCGGAGCTGCTCACCGTTGACTCGTACGAGATCGATCTCGACCTCTCCGGCGCGCAGGAGGGCGGAACCTACAGGTCCGTGACCACGGTGCGCTTCGACGTCGCCCGGGGCGACGTCGAGTCCTTCATCGACCTGGTGGCGCCGACCGTCCACGAGGTGGTTCTCAACGGCGACCAGCTGGACCCCGCCGAGCTCTTCGCCGACTCGCGGATCGCCCTGCCCGGGCTGCTGGAAGGGCGCAACATCCTGCGGGTCGTCGCCGACTGCGCCTACACCAACACCGGCGAGGGGCTCCACCGGTTCGTCGACCCCGTCGACGAGCAGGCCTACCTCTACACCCAGTTCGAGGTGCCGGACGCCCGCCGGGTCTTCGCCTCCTTCGAGCAGCCCGACCTGAAGGCCACCTTCCAGTTCACCGTGACGGCGCCCGAGGGCTGGACCGTCATCTCGAACTCGCCGACGCCGGAGCCGAAGGACAACGTCTGGTCCTTCGAGCCGACCCCGCGCGTCTCGACGTACATCACCGCGCTGATCGTCGGCCCGTACCACTCCGTGCACAGCGTGTACGAGAAGGACGGCCAGTCCGTGCCGCTCGGCATCTACTGCCGGCCCTCGCTCGCCGAGTTCCTCGACTCGGACGCGATCTTCGAGGTGACCCGGCAGGGCTTCGACTGGTTCCAGGAGAAGTTCGACTACGCCTACCCCTTCGCCAAGTACGACCAGCTCTTCGTGCCCGAGTTCAACGCGGGCGCCATGGAGAACGCCGGCGCCGTCACCATCCGCGACCAGTACGTCTTCCGGTCCAAGGTGACCGACGCGGCGTACGAGGTCCGCGCGGAGACGATCCTGCACGAGCTGGCCCACATGTGGTTCGGCGACCTGGTCACCATGGAGTGGTGGAACGACCTGTGGCTGAACGAGTCGTTCGCCACCTACACCTCCATCGCCTGCCAGGCCGCCGCGCCCGGCTCGAAGTGGCCGCACTCGTGGACCACGTTCGCGAACTCGATGAAGACCTGGGCGTACCGGCAGGACCAGCTGCCGTCCACGCACCCGATCATGGCGGACATCCGAGACCTGGACGACGTCCTCGTCAACTTCGACGGCATCACCTACGCCAAGGGCGCGAGCGTGCTCAAGCAGCTCGTCGCGTACGTCGGCGAGGACGAGTTCTTCAAGGGCGTGCAGGCCTACTTCAAGCGGCACGCGTTCGGCAACACGCGCCTGTCCGACCTGCTCGGCGCCCTGGAGGAGACCTCCGGCCGCGACCTGAAGACCTGGTCGGGCAAGTGGCTGGAGACGGCCGGCATCAACATCCTCCGCCCGGAGGTCGCCACCGACGCCGACGGGGTCGTCACCTCCTTCGCCGTCCGCCAGGAGGCCCCGGCGCTGCCCGCCGGCGCCAAGGGCGAGCCGGTCCTGCGCCCGCACCGCATCGCCATCGGCCTGTACGACCTCGACGCCGGCTCCGGCAAGCTGGTGCGCACCGAGCGGATCGAGCTGGACGTCGACGGCGAGCTGACCGCCGTGCCGCAGCTGACCGGCCGCACCCGCCCGGCCGTCGTCCTGCTCAACGACGACGACCTGTCCTACGCCAAGGTCCGCCTCGACGAGGAGTCCCTGAGGACCGTCACCGAGCACCTCGGCGACTTCGAGCAGTCCCTGCCGCGGGCCCTGTGCTGGGCGTCCGCCTGGGACATGACCCGCGACGCGGAGCTGGCCACCCGCGACTACCTCTCCCTCGTCCTGTCCGGCATCGGCAAGGAGTCGGACATCGGCGTCGTGCAGTCGCTGCACCGCCAGGTGAAGCTGGCGGTCGACCAGTACGCCGACCCGGCCGCCCGCGAGGCCCTGCTGACCCGCTGGACCGAGGCCACGCTGGCCCATCTGCGCGCGGCCGAGCCGGGCAGCGACCACCAGCTGGCCTGGGCGCGGGCCTTCGCGGCGACCGCGCGCACCCCGGAGCAGCTGGACCTGCTGGACGGCCTGCTGGACGGTACGCAGACCGTCGAGGGCCTGGCCGTGGACACCGAGCTGCGCTGGGCGTTCGTGGAGCGGCTGGCCGCGGTCGGCCGGTTCGACGAGGCGGAGATCGCCGGCGAGTACGAGCGGGACCGGACCGCGGCCGGTGAGCGGCACGCGGCCACCGCCCGTGCGGCCCGTCCCACGGCGGAGGCCAAGGCGGAGGCGTGGGCGTCGGTCGTCGAGTCCGGCCAGCTGCCCAACGCCGTGCAGGAGGCGGTGATCGGCGGCTTCGTGCAGACCGACCAGCGGGAGCTGCTGGCGCCGTACGCGGACCGGTACTTCGAGGTCCTGAAGGGCATCTGGGACTCCCGGTCGTACGAGATCGCCCAGCAGATCGCCACCGGCCTGTACCCGTCCCTCCAGGTCTCCGAGGAGACCCTGGCGCGGACGGACGACTGGCTGGCGGCGGCCGAGCCCAACGCGGCCCTGCGCCGCCTGGTCTCGGAGTCCCGCTCGGGCATCGAGCGCGCGCTGAGGGCCCAGGCGGCGGACGCGGCGGCCGTGTAGCCGTCCGCCCGTACGTCCGCGAAGGGCGCCCGGCAGCACGCC
>NZ_JBSGDB010000372.1:0-8876 GCF_053602155.1 Streptomyces sp. NPDC004561 | reverse complement strand
CCGTCCTGGGTGTCGTGACGGTCCGGGTCGTCCTGGTCTGCGTGTGGCGGCTGGTGACGATGGCGCGAGGCGGGACCGTGTTCCGCCGAGCGCCGACCGCGACGACCGACAGCAGCAGGCTGGTTCGCCGATGTGTTCGGGGTCGTCGGCGCGGGTCTTCGGTCGCGACTTGCCGAGGCCCCGGCGCGCGGTCTCGACCTGGTCCAGCACCCAGGCGGGCGCCTGGAGACCTCGAACGGCACGATCCCGGTCGGTGCGCCGGCCGATGCCGCCGGGGTGAGTGGCAATCACCTGGCCAACCTGTTCAAGGCTCATGCCGGTGTCACCCCGAAGCGGGTGGCGCGGAGCTACCGCTTTGCGCGACTGATCGTGTGATGGGCCGCAACCTGTTCGACCTGGTGAACGGCTGAGAGGGCAGGTCACCCGTGGGCGATCACGTGGTCGTGGTGTCCCACGGCCCAAGCCTGAGGGGTGGCACCCCGAGGCGTCCTACCACTTCGTCGATGGCGTGGCGGCCGCGATCGACAAGGCCCAGGAACTCGCCGGGGAGCGGATCGTCGCTGTGAACGCCGGCGAAGCGGGCGCCCAGATCCTCGTCGCCGGTCTCGTGGGCGAGGTGGCGATGGACATGGTCCCGGTGGTGTTGGGGTCGGGCAGGCGCTACTTCGGCGGCATCCACAAACAGCATCTGCTGGAGGATCCCCACGTGGTCATCCAGGGCGACAGGGTGCTGCACCTGAGGTTCAAGGTACGCCGCCAGAGATCTTCAACGGCTGAGGTCACGGCAGTCGAAGGTCCAGCCCTGCCTTGCGGCCCGGCTCACCGGCCACGGCCAGGACGTGCGGGCCTACGCCGGCGTCGCCTTCTACCCGAACTGATCGCCCAGGACGGCCTGACCGCAGAGGCGATGATTCCGCGCAGGTGTCAGGGCCCGGGAGGGGGCGGCGTCCGTGTGCCTCAAGGCCGGAAGATCCGGTCCAGGTGGTAGTGGAGGACGGCCGTGGCGGACTCGGCGTCGCGCTGACCCACCAGGACGCTGGTGCCGAGTCCCGCGGACATGGCCAGCAAGCCGACCGCTTCGGCCTGGGCATCCGTACCAGCCCGAAGCAGTCCGGCGTCCGCCGCCTGCTGCAGCAGCCCGGCGAGGGTGATCTCGGCGGCGTCTGGATCCTTGATGAAGGGCTGGGCCGCGAGGGCCTCGTCGGTCACCGACAGCACGGCGTACGACGTGTAGAGGTGATGGAACAGGCGGCTCTCCTCGTCGACCGGCAGGGCCGCAGTCAGCAGCGCCTCGATCACCGCCCGCGGCCCGGGGTTGTCGCCTGCGGCGCGGACCCGGGCGGTCACCCGTTCCCCGAACCTGCCGGCCAGATGTCGCAGCCCGAAGAGGAGCAGCTTCTCCTTGGACTCGAAGTAGTACTGCACCAGCCGCAGTGAGACACCCGCCTCGGCCGCCACGTCGCGCATCCCCACCGCATGCAGCCCGAGCCGCCCGGCAGCCCGGACGAGGGCCTGCGCGATCTCGGTACGCCGCTCTGCGTGATCGACGCGCTTGGGCATGGTTCGGCTCTCCGCTCTCGGATCGTGTCTTCGATTTTGATGATACAGCCGTACCACGTTTATGGTACGTTCGTATCACGAAGACCGACTTCCCAGGAGGTGGCCGTGCCCGAGTCCACAGCAGCCCGTTCCCAGCCCGATGTCGGCCGCTACGTCAGCGACGCCTGGCGCGAGCGCTACTTCGCGGCCTGTGACGCCCTCTACACGCTGGGTGCGCCCGTGTCCCGGGAGGAGGACGTGGAGACCTCCTTCGGGACCACACACGTCTACCGCTACGACCCCGAGGACCCGGCCGCCCGCGAGCGCACCCCCGTCGTCCTCGTACACGGAGCAGGTTCCTGCTCCGCCATGTGGTACCCGAACACTCCCGCCCTCAGCGCCGAACGGCCCGTCTATGCCATCGACACCCCGGGCGACCCAGGCCGCAGCGTGCAGCGCGCACCCATCCACGAGCCCGAGCGCGCCGCGCAGTGGCTGGATGAGACACTCGCCGGCCTCGGGCTCGACCATGTGCACCTCCTCGGCTCGTCGTACGGCGGCTGGCTCGCCCTGAACCAGGCCTTCCGCGCACCTGACCGCCTCGCCTCGGTCACGCTGCTCGACCCCGGAGGCCTGGAGAAGGTGGGACTGCGCTTCTTCGTGTGGATCTTCGCCAGCCTGTTCGCCACCTTCGCCCCCAAGGCGCTGCGGCCACGCCTCGCGTCCTGGCTGGAACAGCCCGTCCTCGTCGTGCCGGAACTGCGCACCATGATCCGGACCGGGGTCCGCGCCTACCGCATCCGCCGGCCGGTGCCGCAGCCTCTCACCGAGGCCGAACTGGGGGCCATCCGCAAGCCGTTGTACCTGGTACTCGGAAAGCGCAGCCTCCTCGTGCACCCCGACCGACAGGTCGAACGCGTGCCCAGGCTGATCCCCGGCGCAAGGGCTGAGATCATCTCCCGGACCGGCCACGGCCCACAGATCGACCACGCGGAGCTGACCAACCGGAAGGTGCTCGACTTCATGAACGATGCCGATCTCTGCCTGCCGACACCGCGCTGACAGCTGGGAGGAAACACCCGGCCCAGGGGTCGGGTTCGATCCGGTTGCGCGGGAGGCGGGTTCTTCCGAACATTTCAGTGAAACCTCCGGCAGGAGCGCAGGACGGCCGAGCCCCGCACGCCCGCTCGGAAAGACATGGCGACAGCCGGTAAGAGGACGACATGGCACTTCCGGACGCACCCCCGGCCGCCGAAGAAAACGGCCGGCCCAACCGCGAGAACAGGGCTGACATGCTCGCCCTGCACCTGCACCGCGCCTTCCGATGGCAGGCACTGCTCCGCATCGCCATCGTCATCGCATACACCGCGGACCTCGCGGTGTTCCCGCCGTCCGAGCAGTTGCCGCTCTCCATCGCCCTGGCGGCCGTCTACACCCTGTGGACCCTGGGAACGCTCTGGACGGCCTGCCGATCACGCAAACCGTACCCGAGCTGGGTCTATCCCCTGGTCGACCTGACCCTGCTCACCGCACTCATGGCAGTCTCCGGCAACTTCTCAGATCCGAACTGGAGTTCGCCGATATCCGCCGACATCTTCCTCTTCATACCCGTCCTCGCCTCCTTCCAGATGCAGCCCATCCTCACCGCCACATCCGGGATACTGGCCGCGGCAAGCTACGTCATCGGTACCGGCCTCGGCCACCTGCACCGGCCGTATTGGCACTTCACATTCCTCCACGCCCTGTTCATCCTCGTCGTCTGCGCGGGCTGCGTCCTCCTGTCCGACGTCCAACAACACCGCGTGCGATCGATCAGGGAACTCGCCGAACACCGGCTGTGGCTACTGGACCGCATCATGGCCGCAGAAGAAAGAGAGCAACGCAAAATCGCGGAAGTACTGCACGATGGAGCACTGCAGAACGTGCTCGCAGCCCGGCATTTCATCGACGAAGCAGCCACCAGCCCCAATCCGCCCGATATCGATATCGAAACCGACACCGATTCACTGCACCGGGCCGACGAAGCCCTCTCCACGGCCAGCAGACAACTCCGCTCCTCCGTGCGCACCCTGCACCCCGAAGTGCTCGTCCACGGAGGACTCGTACCCGCCCTCGAACACCTCACCCAGCAGGCATCCGAACGAGGCAAATTCCACGCAGAAGTGCATTCCACCATCACCACCGCGGGGACTGCCGACCGGCCGCTGTACTGGCTGGCCCGGGAAATCCTGGAGAACGTCGTCAAACACGCACACGCCCAAAACGTGACCGTCACCCTGCAGAAATACGACACTGAAAGCGTGCGGCTCTCCATCACCGACGACGGCACAGGAATATCCGACGACGCCATGACCAAAAGCCTCTCATCCGGCCACATCGGAATCGCCTCGCACCGCGCACGCATCGAAGGCATGGGAGGCATCTTCACCCTCCGCAACAACCCCACCGGCGGCACCACCGTCCAAGCCGTCGTACCACTGGAACAACCTGCCACAACGGCGACCCCACCCCAGCAGGAGTGACCCGCACACACCAGGTAACCCCGACCCGATTCGGGCACCACGGACCTCCGCGACAAGGTGGTCAGCGTCGACGATCACCCCCTGTTCCGAGCAGGGTCGGGCGCGGCGGTGTCCGTCACCGACGTAAGACGGACCGTCGTGCATGCTGAGGTGCATGGCCACGATCCATCGCCGCCCCGACACACTGGCCGTCGGGGTGCTCCTGGCAGCAGTCGGCGGATTCCTGGACGCGTACACGTATGTGCGGCACGCCGTATTCGCCAACCTGCAATCCGGCAACGTACTGCTGTTCTGCGTGGAAGCCACCGCCAGGCACTGGCACAGAGCCATCCTGCTCCTGATCCCGATCGCGGCCTTCGGCATCGGCGTCCTCCTCGTCGAAGCACTCGGCGTGCCCCGCACCAAACGCCTCGTCCGCCGCCCGGTCCGGCTCATCCTGACGATTCAGATCGCCCTGCTCGCAGCGATCGCGTCCCTCCCCGCCGACGCACCGGAACAGGCCACGACGGTCACGGTGTCGTTCGTGGCCGCACTGCAGTTCTCCACCTTCACCACCCTGCGCGACACGCCCTACACCACGCTCGCGGAAAGCGGAAACCTCCAGAAAGGGATCGTCGCAGCCCACCAGTGGCTCACCGCCAGGGAACCCGCAGCCGCACACCGGGCGGGACGCTACGCCCTGATCATCGGGGCGTTCGCGGCCGGCGCAGCCACCGGTGCCATCCTCACCCGCCTCATCGGCACCCCCGCCGTCGCCGCAGCCGCCCTCCTGCTCGCCACCGTCCTCGCCCTGCTGATCCGCGAAACACAACAGCTCAAACACCACCACGCAGACGCCAAGCCGACCCCACCTCCGGCTGCCCACTGACCTGCTCCGCCTTCCTCCCCGCCCAGAGGCATGGCCGACATCGGCCAGACACCGCGCCGGGCGCGCCGGCGCCGTACCCACGAGCCGCCGTCCAAGGCAGCGCACCCATCGAGAATCAACAACTCGGCAGCCCGGAAGGCCTACGAGACGGGTGCCTGGGCGCCCACTGATCCGGGCCCTGCGACCACAGGGCCGCGTGCGTAGCCGGCCGACTCCAGGCACGGACACCTCAGCCAGGGGCACGGGCACGTTCGGGCATTGGCGAGGTGGCTTTCTGCTGTGGACGCCGACGACACGGCAGTCGTCCACCCGCTCCTCCAGTCGGGGGACCCGCGGCCGCGCACGGCAGCCCTAGCGTCGTGACAGCAACGGTCCAAGACCGCCCAACAGGTGAAGTGAGAGCGTCATGCGGAACAACCGAATCGACCAGCGACGACGCGTCATCGTCGGCGTCGACGACCAGAAGGGGAGCATCGCAGCCTTGCAGTGCGCAGCCGAGGAAGCCATTCGCCGCCACGCGATTCTCGTGGTCGTGACCACGTGGACCCCCTACGGAGGCGATGTCGCCGAGCGCACCTACCCCTGCCCCGCACTGGACGCCAAACAAACGGCATCGGCCCGGACCATGCTCGACAGCGCCTGCGAACGAGCCCGCCTCCCCCAAAACCTGACCGTGGAACGTCGGGTGGAAAAAGGCCCTCTCGGGGCCGTCCTGGCGTACCTGGCCGGCGGACCCGAAGACCTGTTGGTGATCGGCCTGCGCTACCGGCAGCCATTCGCCTGGCTGCGCCCTTCCCCCGACAAGTACTGCCTGCGCAAGGCGGCGGCACCTGTCCTTGTCGTCCCGCCCGACTGGGCATCCGCCCCGCCCGAGCCCGCCCTCGCCGCCTGAGCAGCCCCCGGGAGAGCCGGCTCCACGCCCAGCTGTGAGGTCCCGACCCCGGGAAGCATGGCCGCGCGCGGAGCCACGGCCCAGCGGCTGGGCGACGTACGAGGACGGCAGTACCGGCCTCTGTCACGTACCCAAAGCCGACGGCCGCCACCACGACCGCGACCAGGCTCAGAACCAGGCGACGGCTCCGCCGTCAGTGGCAGGCAGCTCCCGCGACAGGCAGGCGGCACCGTGCTGACATGCGCAACATGGCGACCCCGGGTCGTCGGCCGCACGCCCACCGGCGGAGAGGGGCAGTAAGCGCAGGCCAGGGCGGATGCGCGCACCACTCGCCAGGAGGAGCATGAGGACCAGATGAGACAGCGCCCACGGACAGCCCCGCCCCGACCCCACCCCCCCTCACTCCCCCACGGGTGTGCGACCTGGGACATGGCCATGAACGACCAGACAGACGCAGACAGCACCCTGGCCCGCGATTCCGCGCTCGCCGCCACCCTGCAGAACGTGATCGAAGGACTCGGAGCACACACGGGCCTGGCCCACCTTCTGGCAGAGGACGATCACACCCTGCGCACCGCGATCATCGCCGGAGCCCAGCCCGCGATCTACACCATGCCGGAACGCCTCGACATCAACGCCCCCTATGCCACCGCCACCGCGTTCCGCACCGGGCAACCCACCACGGCCGGCTTTCTCGCCCCCCACTCCACGGGCGGCCTGGAACTCGCGAGCCGCGTCCCGTTCCCCTACTCCGTTCTGGCCGTGCCCCTCGACACCGACAACGGCCGTCTCGGTGTCCTGGCCCTCCTCTGGATCCCCCCACGCAGCCATCCCCTGGACCCCGGCCAGACGGCATGGCTGACCGACCAGACCGAACGCCTCGCCCGCACCCTGCGGGGCCTGGCCCCCACCGTCTCCATGCGAGCGGGCACGAAACCCGTCCTGCTCCCCATCTACAACAGCAGGCCCCCCGCTACCGGCGCCAACACCGGATGGGGCCTGCCCCACATCCCCGGTTCCACCGAGGTCAGCTTCATGTACCAGGTGCATCAACTGGCCGCCGAACTCAACGAAGCAGCCGGCGTCAACGAGGTCATGGCCGTCACCCGCAACCGCATCATGGCCCCGTTCGACGCCCAGGCCTTCCTCGTCAGCACCCTCAGAGACGGCAGGCTCTGGGTCGCCGGCCACAGCGGCTACCCCACCGTCGCCCTTCGTCTCCTGCACGGCGCCGCAGCCGGCCCCCATCGCGCCGACGCCCACGCCCTGCTGACCGAGACCCCCTTGTTCATCCCCGATCGCGCCACCCTCACCGACTCCTACCCCAGCGCCGTCGACGACGACCTCGAAGCCAGCGCCCATCTCCCCCTGACCCTCAGCGGCCGCCCCATCGGCGTCTGCACCCTCGGCTTCACGCACCCGCGCACCTTCAGTGCCGAAGAGCGGGCCGTCGCCATGATGATGATGGACCTTCTCGGCCCGGCGCTCCAACGCGCCACCCTCGACGAGAACGCCCGCTCTCTGGCAGAGAACCTCCAGAAGAAGCTCCTGCCTCGCGACCTCGTCGAAGTCCCCGGTATGACCACCACCGCCCGCTACGTCCCCGCCCCCTCAACGGCAGGACTCGGCGGCGACTGGTACGACATGATCCCCCTGCCCGGTGGCCGCCTCGCCCTCGTCGTCGGCGACGTCGAAGGCCACAGCATCGAGAGTTCCGTCGTCATGGGCCAGCTCAGGAGCGCCGTCCGCGCCTACACCACCGAAGGCCACGCCCCCGACGTCGTCATGGCCCGCGCGAACCGCCTGCTGCACAGCCTCGACACCGACCTCATGGCCACCTGCTGCCTCGTCGCCCTCGACATCCCCACCGGAAACGCCGAAGCAGTCCTCGCCGGCCACCCGGCCCCGCTCCTCCAAACCCACAACAACACTCTCCACACCACCCACCTTCCCCCCAACATCCCCCTCGGCATCACTCCCAACGCCCTCTACCAAACCGGGGAAATCACTCTCAACCCCGACACCCTCCTCATCCTCCACACCAATGGCCTCATCCCGCCAACCGTCACTCCTCACACACCCACCCCCGAGGACCCCGGCACCCTCGAAAAGCTCGCCGACCACCTGGTCGACAACACCACGACTCACCCCGACCACAACGACGACATCGCTCTCCTTCTCGCCCACTACGAAGGCCCCACCCCCGGCCCCAACCGCCGCATCAGCCACAGGACCTTCCAGCGTCACGACCTTCAAGCCGTCAAAGCCGCCCGCCAGTTCATCACCGACAGCCTCCACACCTGGGGCCTGGACCAGATGATCGACAACTTCCAGCTCCTCACCTCGGAGATCGTCACCAACGCCCTCATCCACGCCGACAGCGACGTCGACCTCCGCCTCCGCGAATACCCCGACCACCTCCGCCTCGAAGTACACGACACCGACCCCACCCCGCCCATCCCCACCACCACCGACACCCCCCGCGCCAACCAGCACGCCGAGCACAGCCGCAGCCTCACCATCACCGAACACGGCCGCGGCCTCACGATCGTCGACCACCTATCCACCCAGTGGGGCAACACCCCCACCACACACGGCAAAACGATCTGGGTCGACATCTACAACGACACCTGACGACCCGGATCCGCGCAGTCAGAAGAGGCTGTCGGCCACAACACCCGTGAAACCGCGTGGAGTTCAGCGCTCCGGCAGCAGCACCCCTGGATTGAGAACGCCGGCCGGATCCAGCGCGGCCTTGGCGGCGGTGAGCGCCGCGGCGAAGGGGTCGGGGCGCTGGCGGTCGTACCAGGGGCGGTGGTCGCGCCCGACCGCGTGATGGTGGGTGATCGTACCGCCGCACGACTCGATCGCCTCGGACACCGCCGCCTTGATGTGGTCCCACTGAGCCACGGCGCTGCCCCAGCGGCCGGGGGCGTAGACACCGAAGTACGGGGCCGGCCCGTCCGGATAGACGTGGGTGAACCGGCAGGTGACCACCCCCGCCCCGGCGACCTCACGCATCGCCTGTTGCGCCGCGTCGGTGACCGCGCGATGG
>NZ_JBSGDB010000371.1:0-8876 GCF_053602155.1 Streptomyces sp. NPDC004561 | reverse complement strand
GGACGCCGGCCAGGCGGTCCGCGATGTCGTCGGGGGCGCTGGGGTCGAACGGTTTCACCGAGATGAACGCGGTCATCGGCAGCCCTACGGCCTCCGGGTCGACCACCGCGGCGTAGCCGCGGATGACGCCCCGCTGTTCGAGCCGGCGCACCCGCTGGTGCACGGCCGACGTGGACAGGCCTGTGGCCTTGCCCAGGTCTGTGTAGCTCATCCGCCCGTCCTTGACGAGCAGCTGCACGATCTGACGGTCCAGCTCCTCCATGGCGCCAAAACCTACAGTGCGGTTGATCTCCTCGGATAGCCGAGAGCGCAGGTCATGGCCGGTTCGATACAAAAAGCACCGCCCGTGCGGCCCCGGCGGGCACCCGCGAACGGCATGTGACGAACGCCACATGGTTCGAACAGGCTCCGTGATTCTCTCGTGATTACCGCCGAGACCGGGCGGGAAGTGCTTGCTGTGGTCGAGGCCTCAGCGCCTTCTCGGCCCAGTCTTAGGGGGAGAGTCCCATGCAGAGTGTCAAGCGCCCTGGTCGATCCGCGTCCAAGCGGCAGCAGCCGGTGGTCGAGCCCGAGCCGGAGGGCGTCGAACCCGACGCCCTCGAAGAGGAATTCGACGCTTACGACACCTTGGAGATGTACCGGGTGATCTGCCCGGACTGCGCGCAGCCCATCGCGCTGCTGGCGGACGAGGAGATCCTGCCGGAGCACGCGCTGTGCGCCTCGCCGTGGAACCCGTTCGGGCTCACGGTCTGTGCCGGTACGGGCCGTGCGGCGGCCGACGCCCGCTCCGCGGACGAGTCCGTCGAACCGCAGGAGCAGGTCACCGCCCTGCTGCTCACGCTCCCCCAGGGTCTGAACTGGCGGACGCAGCCCTTCTCGCACGTCGGCGGCCCGGGCTCGCGCCCGATGCGCGTGCCGGCGATGCGCCGCCAGGCCGCCTGAGCCCCCTCGCTCCGGGCCCGGCTCAATCCCAGTAGCTCCCCTGCACCATGGCGCGCAGGCTGTCGTGGTGCAGGATCAGGGTGTCCGGGTCCGCCGGGACGGCGACCTCGCCGAAGTACGCCTGCCGGTAGGCGATGCGCAGCATGACGACGGCGTGCCGCAGGGCGGCGTACAGGGTGTAGAACTCCATGTCCCGCGGGGTGTGGCCGGTCAGGCGCGCGTAGCGGGCCTCGACGCGGTCGCGGCGCAGCAGGTCCGGCAGTCCGCGCTGTCCGGAGCCGGCCGTGAGGTCGTGGAAGAAGCGGTGCAGGTAGATCGTCCAGCCGAGGTCCACCTCGCGCGGGGCGAGTGCCGCCATCTCCCAGTCGAGGACGGCGACGGGCTCGAAACCGTCGTAGACGACGTTCCCGATGCGTGCGTCGCCCCAGGTGAGGACGGGGTCGCCGGGATCGCGCGGCCACAGTCGCGCCAGCCGGTCGAACGCGTCCTCGATGAGGGGTGACCGGGGCAGGCCGTCGACCACCCAGGCGTAGTAGGCCCGTTGGGCCGCGACGTGCCGGTGCAGCGCGTCCCCTTCGCCCGGCATGGCGAGGAACGGGGCGTCGGCGGCCGGGACCTGGTCGTGCAGCCGGGCGAGGAGGCCGATCGTGGCCGCCTCCAGGTGCTCGCGCTCGGCGTCGCTCGCCGCGTGCAGCCAGCTGCCCTCGTAGGTGTACGGCATGACGTCCGGCGGCACCCGTCCGGTGACCCGCTCCATGACGAGGAACGGCGCCCCGAGTGGGCCCGGGTCCTCCTCCAGCCACAGCGCGCGGGGCACGGGCACGTCCGTGCGCTCGGCCACCAGGCGCAGCGTGCGGTACTGGCGGGCCATGTCGTATTCCGGGAAGACGGTGTACGCCGCCGGGTCGGCGGCCAGCCGCAGCGCGCAGGAGCGGACCGGGGGGCGCGGGTGCTCGATGTCGAAGAGCAGAGTCTCGCTGGACATGCCGTTGGAGGCCGGGACGGTGATCCCGGTGGCCTTGGCGCCGGGCAGCCGGGTGCCGAGCCAGGCGGTGAGGCGCCGGGACAGTTCCTCCGGGTCGCGGGTGGTGGTGCGAGGGCGCGGTGCGGTGGCCATACCGGGTTCCTCCCTCAGGGTGCGACCGAGTCGAAGCCGGTGAAGCCGCTGGGGTCGTGCCGTCCGAACGAGCCGTGTTCGAAGATCCCGTGACCGGTGCGGCCGTCGAGCCGGAAGCGGGCGGAGTGGTCGGTGACGCCGTAGGCGGCGAGGGGGTACGCGGCCGGGTCGGAGAGGTCGTAGGTGCGGCGGTCGGTCCAGCCGGGGCCGCGCCAGGTGCCGTGCTGCCAGTCGTCGGCGGGCGGGTAGCCGGCCCCGACGGCGAGCGGCGAGGAGGTGAGGGTCTCCACCTCCAGTTCCTGCGGCTCGCGCGGGTCGCCGAGGTGGATGACCGCCCGTTCCGGGTGGCGGGTGCCGGAGCGGTAGCCGATCTCGGCCCGGGGCCAGCCCAGTTGGCGGTCCGGGTGGCCGGGCCGGACCAGTATGGCGTCGTTCAGGGTGCGGTAGCCGTCGGCGTCCTCCTGGGTGACGACCATCAGGAAGCGGTCCGCGAAGCGGATCGGGCACCAGATCCAGTGGAAGCCCTCGGCGGGGTGGTCCTGGGCCAGCCGGCCGCCGTCCTCGCCCGGCACCGGCCGTACTCCCCAGCTGCGGTCGCGGGTGCCGGTCCAGTCCCGCGCGGTGACCCGGAACTCCTCTCCCCCGGCCCGGATCACGCCCTCGGCGGTGCCCGCCTGCACGAAGCGGCGGCCCTCCAGGGTGAGCCGGCCGCCCCGGCGCTGGAGGTGGTGCGGCTCCCACAGGGCCGGGAAGGCGGCCGTCCAGGTCAGGTCGCAGCCGAGCGGTTCGTCCTCGCAGCGCAGGCGCAGGCGCTCCAGCGGCCGCTCCACGTCGATGCGCAGCGGGCCGACGGCGAGCCGGGTCCGGTCCTCGCCGAGGGCGTCCGAGGCGCGTACGGCGTACAGGGTGTCGCCGGTGCGGAGGGTGGCGTAGGCGTCGATCACGCCCAGGTTGGGGTAGACGCCGAGGCCGAGGATCAGCAGGGCCCGGCCGGCGTGGTCGAGGACATGGAAGATGCAGCGGTCGTAGGCGTTGCGGTCGCCGGTCGCCACGTGCTTCATGGACAGCGGCACCTGGTGCACGGGGTACTCGTCGAGCGGTACCGGACGGTCGTCGGCCACGGACACCCCCCTGGGAGACAGTCCGCTGACGGTACGTCAGTCACCTGGAGGAGGCCAGAGCGGGGACCGGACGTCCGTGAACTGACGCCCGATTTCGCCGGGCGGTGACCTGCCGGGCGCGCGCGGCGTTCTCCGGGCATGACCCCCTTGTACTCGGCCACCGGGCGTCAGCGCCGCATTTTCGTCCCCCGCCCGGCAGAATCGGTTCCGCCTCCCGCGCCGCAGGACCCGCCCATCTACCGGGACCTGATGCGCGTCTGGGCCGACCGGGGCCGCACCCTGCCGGGCCGCCACGACCCGGAGTGGGTCAGGCTGGCGGCCCCGACGGTCCTCACGGGGCAGTTCAGCGACCTTCGGGTCCCGCCACGTGACGGGCGATGACCATCCGCTGGATCTGGTTGGTGCCCTCGACGATCTGCAGGACCTTGGCCTCGCGCATGTACCGCTCGGCCGGGAAGTCGGCGGTGTAGCCGTAGCCCCCCAGTATCTGCACGGCGTCCGTGGTGACCTTCATGGCCGTGTCGGTGCAGTGCAGCTTGGCCATGGCGGCCTGCTTGGCGAACGGCCTGCCCGCGTCGCGCAGCCGGGCCGCGGCGAGGTAGAGGGCACGGCCGGCCTCGATCTGGGTGGCCATGTCGGCGATCATGAAGCGCAGGCCCTGGAAGTCGGCGATCGGCCGGTGGAACTGCCGGCGCTGGGTGGCGTACGCGACCGCCTCGTCCAGCGCGGCCTGGGCGACGCCGATGGCGCAGGCGGCGATGCCGAGCCGGCCGGAGTCGAGGGCGGACAGGGCGATGGTGAAGCCCTGGCCCTCCTCGCCGATGCGCCGCTCGTCGGGGACGCGGACGCCGTCGAAGTGGACCTGGGCGGTGGGCGAGCCCTTCATGCCCATCTTCTTCTCGGGTGCCGCCGCGCTCAGGCCGGGCGCGTCGCCGGGCACGAGGAAGGCGGTGATCCCGCGCGGGCCGTCCTCACCCGTGCGGGCCATCACGGTGTAGAAGTCGGCGATGCCGCCGTGCGTGATCCACGCCTTGGTGCCGGTGATCACCCAGTCGTCGCCGTCCCGGACGGCCTTCGTGCGCAGGGAGGCCGCGTCGGAGCCGGAGGACGGCTCGGAGAGGCAGTACGCGCCGAGCAGGCCCCCGCCGAGCATCGCGGGCAGGTGCTCGACCTGCTGCTGCTTGCTGCCGTAGGTGGCGAGCCCGTAGGACGCGAGGGTGTGCACGCTGACGCCGAGGCCGACCGTGAGGCGGGCCGCGGCCAGTTCCTCCAGGACCTGGAGGTAGACCTCGTAGGGCTGCTCGCCGCCGCCGTACTCGGGGTCGTACGGCAGGCCGAGGAGGCCTGATTCGGAGAGCAGGGTGAAGACCTCGCGCGGGAAGCGTCCCGCGTCCTCCTGCTCGGCGGCCTTCGGCGCGATCTCGCGCTGGGCGATCTCGCGGACGAGCGCGAGCAGGTCCCTCGCCTCTTCCGTCGGCAGTTGACGCTCCACCGGCTGCGGGTCGCGGTCGGACATGGCGTCGGTCTCCTCCCTGTTCGGGCACCGGCGGACTGGCCCGTCGGGTGGGGGGCTCCGCCTGGTCGTTCCGGTTCGGCCACGGCGCTCGCTCCCGGGTCTCGGAAGCTGCTGACCAGCGGCTGTGCGCTGTGAGTATGCCCGATCAGCGACCTCCAGTCACCAGTTAACGACCGCTCACTTCAAGATTCCAGTCGAGGCGGCCGAAGCTCGCCCATATTGGTCCGAACCATTGACTCAGTGGTCTAGTCCTCCTACTGTGCATGACCAACGCTTTACCGCGTTCATGCCAATCGGCGCGCGTCCCCCTCCGCCCACGAGGAGACACCCGATGCACATTCCCCACCGCTCACGGCTGCGGGCCTTCGTCTCTGCCGCGTGCACCGCCGTCCTCGGCGCCGGCCTGCTGGCCGGCGCGGGCACCGCGACCGCTGCCGCACCCGCGGCCGCGAGGCTCACGGCCGGGTCCAAGGTCGTCGGCTACTTCACCGAATGGGGCACCTACGACCGCAAGTACTACGTCAGGAACATCCAGACCTCCGGCTCCGCGGCCCGGCTGACCCACATCGACTACGCCTTCGGCAACGTCACCGGCGGCGGTTGCGCGATGGGCGACTCCTACGCGGCCACCGACCGCGCCTACACCGCCGCCGAGTCCGTCGACGGCGTCGCCGACACCTGGGACCAGCCGCTGCGCGGCAACTTCAACCAGCTGCTCAAGCTGAAGAAGAGGCACGGGCCTGAAGATCCTCTGGTCCTTCGGCGGCTGGACCTGGTCCGGCGGCTTCGGGGAGGCCGCGAAGAACCCCGCCGCCTTCGCCCGGTCGTGCTACGACCTGGTGAAGAACCCCAAGTGGGCGGGCCTGTTCGACGGCATCGACATCGACTGGGAGTACCCGAACGCCTGCGGCAACACCTGCGACACCAGCGGGCGGGAGGCCTTCCGGAACGTCATGGCCGCCCTGCGGTCGAAGTTCGGTTCCCACAACCTCGTGACCGCGGCGATCACCGCCGACGCGACCAGCGGCGGCAAGATCGACGCGGCGGACTACGCGGGCGCCGCGCGGTACGTCGACTGGTACGACCCGATGACGTACGACTACTTCGGCGCCTGGGACGCGACCGGCCCGACCGCGCCGCACTCCCCGCTGACCTCCTACCCGGGCATCCCTAAGGCGGACTTCGACACGTCCGCGACCATCGCCAGGCTCAGGGGCCTCGGCATCCCGGCCGCCAAGCTCCTGCTCGGCATCGGCTTCTACGGCCGCGGCTGGACCGGCGTCACCCAGGCGGCCCCGGGCGGCACGGCGACCGGCCCGGCGGCGGGGACGTACGAGCAGGGCATCGACGACTACAAGGTGCTGAAGACCAAGTGCCCGGCGACCGGCACCGTCGGCGGCACGGCCTACGCCAAGTGCGGCAGCGACTGGTGGAGCTACGACACCCCGGCGACCGTCGCCACGAAGACGGCGTACAAGAACCGGCAGGGCCTCGGCGGCACCTTCCTCTGGGAGCTGAGCGGCGACACCGCGAACGGTGAGCTGATCAAGGCGGTCAGGTAGCCCCCGCGGGGGACCCGGGAGCGGAGGACCACGAGCCTCCGCTCCCTACGGGTCAGTGGTCCCGGCGGGCCGGGGGCGGGGCAGGGTAGGCCGGGTCGAGCTCCTCGATGGCGCGCAGGGCTCCGCCGAGCGTCTTCACCAGCAGTTCCCGCATGGTGTCGCGGGACAGCTCGGGGCGGTCGATCCAGTCCAGGGTGGCGCCTTCCACGCTGCACACCCAGGAGAGCAGGCCCATGCGGACCAGCGGGGAGATGTCGCCGCGGCCGTAGGCCCCGTCGGCGATGGTGGTGACGATCGCCTCGCGCACGCCGTCCCGGATGGCGTGCACCTCGGTGTCGAAGCCGACACCGCCGCTGACGATGGTGCGGTAGGCGGCCTGGTGGTGCTCGGCGTAGCGCAGATAGCTGTCGACGGTGCGGTGGACGCGGTCCACGGCGGGCAGTTCGAGGGCGCCGGCGGCGAAGCTGACCAGGTCGGCGACGGAGTCCTGGATGATCGCCAGGTAGTAGCCGCGCTTGGACTGGAAGTAGTAGTAGATCAGCCCCTTGGCGACCCGCGCCTGGCGGGCGATGTCGTCCATGGAGAGCGCGTCGTAGGACGTGTCGGCGAACAACTTCCGCCCGATGGCGATGAGTTCGGCGCGACGCGCCACGGAGCGCTCGGTGCCGCGCGCCCGGGGACGGACGACGGCACGCTCTTGACGCATATTCACTTTCGGCCCTGTTCCAGGCGGTCGGCGGGACATCCGCAGTATGTCAGAACATGCCGCGCCCAGGAGGCGCCGAAGGGGAGCCGGCCGGACCCGCCCGGGTCAGAGCAGGCCGAGCCGGGTCACGAGCATGGCGACCACCGCGACGAGGACCCAGCCCATGACGTGTTCGACGATCTTCGGGCCGTCCTCCTGGGGGCCGCCGGTGCGGACGCGGGTGGCGGTGGCCGGGTGTGCGGTCATGCTGGCACTCACAGAGGTCGGACGTACAGAGCGGTTCCCCCACCCTTTTGTCCACCTTGCCACCCGCGACGGCCCGTGCGGCGATGAGCTTGGTCACACGGTCAGCACACACCCACCGCGGCCAGGGCCTCGCGCTGGCGCGGGGTCGGACGGGCCGGGAAGTAGAGGTAGCAGACCCCGCCGGTGCCCGAGGAGACGCCGCCGGAGGCGTTGTGCCGCTTGGTGCGCAGCCAGATGTTCTCGAACTCCCGGCGCAGGTAGACCCGTCGTACGGCGTCGTCGCCCGGCGAGGCCGGGTCGTTGGCGATCACGTCGCCCTGCGCGGTGAAGCCGATCACGGTCATCAGATGGCCCGAGGTGCCGTAGCCGGCTCCGGTCAGCTCGGTCTTCAGGAAGGACTGGGACGTTATGGCCGGGATGCCGGCCGCGATCAGGGTCTCCAGGTCGGTGAGCGAGGCGAGGCGGGTGACCACGCCCTGGATGTCCTTGTAGGTGGCCGCGTAGGCCGCGTTGAAGGGCCAGTTGCCGCAGCCCTCGTACTGGTAGTCGTAGGTGGCGCGGGCGGCCTGGTCCACCTGCGGGTCGGCATAGGACGGGTCGACCCAGGCGAGCTGCTCCGGGGTGGGCCGGCCGCCCCAGTACTCGATGATCATCTCCGAGGAGGTGGGGCTGCACCAGGCCTCGCCGCCGTTGTCGAACTGCGGGTACTGGCCCTTGTGGATCTCCTGCGAGTAGCGCGGGACCGGCAGTTCCTGGGCGAGGCCGGGCGTGGAGGCCGGCACGGTGAAGCGGTCGGGGATGTCGGAGCCCATCGCGCCGAGCCGCCAGACGGTCGGGGTGAGCCGGGTGCCCGGCTTGCGGTAGAGCGTCAGGCGCAGCCGGTAGGAGGCGAGCCGCAGACCGGTGCCGGCGTCGTCGATGGCGAAGGTGTCGGTCCAGATGCTGCTCTTGCCGTCGCTCTGGCCGTCCACCGAGGTCCGCTTGATGTCCTGGTCGCCGGCCGCCCAGCGGCCCATCACGTACCAGGGGGTGTCGGTGCCGTCGGAGTACGTGCCCCGCAGCTCCACCTGGAGCCAGGTGCCGCCGGGGGTGTGCGCGTTCCAGGAGGAGACGACCTCGGTGGCCGGGACGGAGAGCCGGTGGACCGGCGAGGTCCAGGTGGCGTACTCCCAGGTGGCGGTGGTGCCGGTGTGCGGGTCGGTGTAGTCGCTGCGGCCGGCGGGCGTGCCGATCACCACGCCGGGGCGTTCGCCGGGGACGGCGCGGGTGCCCTGGGCGGTGCCGGAGCGCCAGTCCCGGTTCGTGGTCCAGGCGTGGTAGTCGATCGGGCGGGTCTGCGCCCGGCCGGGGTCCTCGGTTCCGGTCGCCGTCCTCCGCGCGGTGGCGGCGGCAGCGGGTGCGGCTCCCCCGGTCACCGCCGCGGCGACCGCGACGGCGAGGACGGTTCTGCGGGACGGCTGTTGGGCTCTGCTCATGGGCGCGATTACCCCCAGGTGTCCGAGTCGTGGCTGATTCCGGTGCACGTGTGTGCGCCAACTATGGAGCAGCCGACATGGCCCTGCCAGCACTTCCACCGATGCCGCGCCACCAATATTGGTCTCATCCAGTGAAGGGGGGCCCGTCGGGCACGCTCGCGCCGAAGGAGCCGAGCAGCGCGCGCAGGCCC
>NZ_JBSGDB010000370.1:0-8897 GCF_053602155.1 Streptomyces sp. NPDC004561 | reverse complement strand
GCTGATGGCCTCCACACAGGCCAGAGCCAGAGCTCTGCGCTGCTCCGGAGTCGGCTGCCCCACCTCCTGCCAGGCCAACTTGGGTTGCCTGATCATGGTGCAGCACCACCAGGGGTTCGCCGTCGGCCAGCCGGTAGCGGGCACGGGTCTGCTCGACCTCCACCTTCAGCCTGCGTCCGCTCGTCTGCACCGTGAACGCCACCCTGGACAGCGCTTCGGGCAGGCGCGGCGCGAAGCCCAGCAGGTTCGGCCTCCCGTCGTCGCCGAGGTGCCGGCGCAGTCCCCCGAAGCCGCCGACCAGGGCGATCCACGTGCCGGCGAGGGAGGCGATGTGCAGCCCGTCGCGGGTGTTGTGCTCCAGGTCTTCCAGGTCCATCAGAGCCGCCTCGCCGAGGTAGGCGTAGGCCAGGCGCAGATGTCCGGTCTCGGCGGCGAGCACCGCCTGGCAGCAGGCCGAGAGAGAGGAGTCGCGGACGGTCAGCGCGTCGTAGTAGGCGAAGTTGCGCGCCTTCTGCTCCTCGGTGAAGGCGTACGGGCACTCCACCATCGCCAGCACGACGTCGGCCTGCTTGACCACTTGCTTGCGGTACAGGTCGAAGTAGGGGTAGTGCAGCAGGAGCGGGTAGTTCTCGGGTGGGGTCGCCTCGAAGTCCCAGCGCTGGAAGTGCGTGAACCCGGCCGACTGCTCGTGCACGCCCAGCGTCTCGTTGTACGGCAGCGCCATGCTGGCCGCCGCGTCGCGCCAGGCGGCGGCCTCCTCGTCGTCGACGTCGAGTTCCGCGGCCCGTTCCGGGTGGCGTGCTGCCACGTCCGCGGCGGCCAGCAGATTTTGACGGGCCATCAGGTTGGTGTACAGGTTGTCCCGGGCGATGGCGCTGTACTCGTCGGGCCCGGTTACCCCGTCGATGTGGAAGACACCCTCGGCGTCGTGGTGTCCCAGGGAGCGCCACAGCCGGGCGGTGTCCACCAGGAGGTCCAGCCCCTCGGCGCGTTCGAAGTCCTCGTCCCCGGTCACCATGACGTACCGGACCGCTGCCATGGCGATGTCGGCGTTGATGTGGAAGGCGGCCGTCCCGGCCGGCCAGTAGGCGGAGCACTCGGCGCCGCTGATGGTCCGCCAGGGGAACAACGCCCCGCACAGCCCCAGTTGACGCGCGCGGTCGCGCGCCGCCGGCAGCGTTCCGTGCCGCCATCTCAGGGCCGACGCGACAGCCTCCGGGGCGGTGAAGGTCAGTACCGGCATCACGTAGGACTCGGTGTCCCAGAAGGAGTGCCCGTCGTAGCCGCTTCCGGTCAGTCCCTTCGCGGGGATCGCCCGGTTCTCACCGCGGGCCGCCGCCTGGAGCACGTGGAAGAGGGCGAACCGCACCGCCTGCTGGATCTGCGCGTCGCCCTCCACCTCGACGTCCGCGCCGGCCCAGAACCGGTCCAGATACTGCCGCTGCGCGGCGAGCAGCCCGTCCCAGCCGGTGCTGACGGCGGCCGCCACCGCTCCGTCCACCTGGTCGTGCACGGCGGGCAGGGAACGCTCCCCCGACCAGCCGTAGGCCACGAACTTGACGAGCCGCAGCCGCTGCCCGGGCGCCAGATCCGCGGTCACCGTGAGACGGCTGACGTCGGGCTCGCACTGCGCCGTCCAGCGGGTGCTGTCGGGCCCCTCGACGATGTGGTCGGCCGCCGCTCCCACCCGCAGTGCGCTGCGGTCGGTGCGGTGCACGAGCCGCAGCCGGGTCTCCTGCGCGAACTGCTCCTCGGCGACGAGCGGGGACTCCGTCGCCGCGGCGACACGCGGGTCGCCCTCGAACTGGGGCAGCTGTTCGTTGGCGACGAGCTCGGACTGCACGGCCACCGTGACGGGTCCGTCGAGCGGCTCGACCTCGTACACCACCGCGGCCACGGCTCGTTGTGTGAAGGACACGAGCCGCTGTGAGGCGATCCGGACCGTGCGGCCGCTGGGCGTGGTCCATCGCGCGGTGCGGCTGAGCACGCCGGTGCGGAAGTCCAGGACGCGCTCGTGCGCCAGCAGCCGGCCGTAGCGCAGATCGCATGGGTGGTCGTCGACCAGCAGCCGGATGATCTTGCCGTCGGTGACGTTGATCAGCGTCTCGCCGGACTCGGGATAGCCGTACCCCGCTTCCGCGTAGGGCAGGGGGTGCCGTTCGTGGACGCCGTTGAGGTAGGCGCCGGGCAGTCCGTGGGGCTCTCCCTCGTCGAGGTTGCCGCGCCAGCCGATGTGCCCGTTGGACAGGGCGAACACCGACTCGCTCTGGGCGAGCACCTCCAGGTTCAGCTCGGTCTCGCGCAGGCACCACGGCTCGACCGTGTAACTGGGATGGGTGATCAACGCGACTCCAGGAGTTCGGCCAGGTCACGGACCACCACGTCGGCCCCGTGCGTCCGCAGCTCTGCCGCCTGGCCCACCCGGTCGACACCGACGACCAGACCGAAGCCGCCCGCCCGGCCCGCCTCGACACCGGCCAGGGCGTCCTCGAAGACGGCGGCCTCGTCCGGCTTCAGCCCCAGCCCGCGGGCCGCTTCGAGATAGGTGTCCGGAGCGGGCTTGCCGTGCAGACGACGGTCGCGCGCCACGACCCCGTCGATCCGTTCGTCGAACAGGTCCTCGATCCCGGCCGCCGCGAGGACATCACGGCAGTTCGCGCTGGACGACACCACCGCGCAGCGCAGTCCGGCTTCCCGTACCGCGTGCACGAAGCGGACCGAGCCCTCGTAGGGCTCCACGCCGTCCTCGCGGATGCGGTGCAGCACGAGGCTGTTCTTCCGGGTGCCCAGGCCGTTCACGGTCTCGGCCTCCGGCGGGTCGTCCGGCGATCCCTCGGGCAGGTGCACCCCGCGTGCGGCGAGGAACGTGCGCACGCCGTCCGCGCGGGGCCGTCCGTCCACGTACTCGTCGTAGTCGTCGACCGCGTCGAAGGGCACGAACGCGGTCCCGTCGCGTGTCGCGCGCTCGCGGAGATAGCCGTCGAACATCTCCTTCCAGGCGGCCGCGTGCACCTTCGCGGTCTGGGTGAGCACTCCGTCGAGGTCGAACAGGCAGGCGCGGACGTGAGCAGGAAGCCCCAGCATGCCGTCGAGGCTAGGTGGCTCCCCGGGCCGCCGGAGGGGAGACACCGTCCGGCACGCCGGAAGGCACCCGCTCGGCCGAGGCGCGAGCGGGTGCCTGGGACCGCCCGGGAGGAGCGCAAGACCGCACGGGCAGTGTGCCGACGCGTGCGCCCGGGCGGCCCTTCCGCCCTGAAGCGTTCCGGTAGCAGGCTGTGGTGTGTGCCCGCGCCCCGGTGGGGGAACTTGGGTCGCCCGGGTGCGGCCCTGGTGAGAGGAGCCGAGGTGACAGAGTCGGCGGCAGCCGCGGGCGGCCGGGACCGGGGCGCCGAGGAGCCCTGGTACGAGCCGGATCCGCGCAGGTGGCGGGCCCTTTGGGTCACCCTCGTGGCCGGCTTCATGAGCCTGCTCGACGTGACGATCGTGGCGGTCGCCCTGCCCACCGTCCAGCGCGACCTGCACGCCTCCCCGGCGCAGGTGCAGTGGGTGGTGTCCGGTTACGCCCTCACCTTCGCCCTCGCCCTCGTCACGGCGGGCCGGCTCGGTGACGCCCTGGACCGGCGCCGGATCTTCCTGCTGGCCCTCAGCGGCTTCGTGATCTTCAGCGCGGCCTGCGGGGTGGCCCCCGACATCACGCTGCTGGTGGTGGCCCGTCTCGCCCAGGGCCTGGCGGCCGGCTTCATGGCGCCCCAGAACTCCGCGCTCATCCAGCAGATGTTCCGCGGCGCCGAACGCGGCCGTGCCTTCGGTTTCTTCGGCGCCACCGTCGGCATCTCCTCCGCCGCCGGCCCGATCACCGGCGGCGCCGTCCTCGCCCTGGCCTCCGGTGCCCAGGGCTGGCGGTGGATCTTCTACGTCAACGTGCCCATCGGCATCCTGGCCGTTCTGCTGGGCCGCCGGCTGCTGCCCCACACCCGGCGGTCCGGCCGGGGACACGTGGACGTGCCCGGAGTGCTGCTCCTCGGCCTCGGGGTCCTCGCCCTGATGTACCCGCTGGTCCAGGCGGACTCCGGCGGCCTCGGCGATCTGTGGTGGCTGTTCCTGGCCGGCGCCGCGGTGCTCGCCGTCTTCATCCAGTGGCAGCGCCGCCTCGTCGCCCGGGGCGGCCAGCCGTTGCTCGACCCCCGTCTGTTCACCACCGTGCGCGGTTACGCGGTCGGCGCGGGAGTCGGCACGCTGTACTTCATCGGCTTCAGCGGCGTCTGGCTGGTCTTCGCCCTCTTCTACCAGCACGGCCTGAGCTTCTCGCCACTGTGGTCCGGCCTCGCCGTGACCCCCTTCGCCCTCGGCTCGGCGATCGCGGCCGTGGTCTCCGGCCGGCTGGTGGACCGGTTCGGCCGGCTGCTCACCGTGTGGGGCCTCGCGGGCGTGATCGCCGGCCTGGGCGGCACCGCGCTGCTGCTGCGCTTCGCTCCCCTGGAGACCGCCCCCTGGCCGGCCGCTCCGCTCCTGTTCCTCGGCGGCATCGGCGGTGGCTTCGTGGTCCCGCCCAACATCACCCTGACCCTGCGGGACGTGCCGGTGCGCATGGCGGGCGCGGCGGGCGGCGCCCTGCAGACCGGTCAGCGGCTCGGCGCCGCGGTGGGCACCGCCGCCCTTCCCGGCCTCTTCTACCTGGTGCTCGGCAGGAGCGGCGACTACCGCGGCGCGCTCGTCACCGCGCTGGCCGCCGCCCTCGTCGGCATGGCGGCGGCCCTGGCCCTCGCCACGTTCGACTGGCGGCGCGACCGGGAGAAGCCCCGCACGCACCGCAAGTGCCCGGAAGAGGTGGCCAACAACCCCATACACGCCCGGCAGACCTGACCGCCGAAGCACCGAAGTGCGGCGGCGGTCACGATCCTCCACACTTATTCCATCGGCAAGCGGTCACTTAGAGGTGTTGAGCAATCACTTTCCGTGACACCGACGACTGGGGATGCCTCGCAGAGCGCGGGCCGGCCGGCAACACGGCCCGATCATGGCCGCGTTCACAGGGCGGCGTCTTCCGGCAGGCCCACACACAGGACGGTTCACGTGATCGACAGGCGAACCTTCGGCAAGGCCCTGGGCGTGGGCGCGGCGGGAACGGCCGCATCACTGGCCGGCGGGCTCCACCCGGCAGCCTCCTCCCCGGCAGCGGTGCCCCCCGCCGGCGGAACGCCGAGCGGGCGGACGTCCTTCGAGTCGGTCAAGCAGATCAGGGCCGGTGAGCTGAGCGTCGGCTACGCGGAGGCCGGCCCGGCGACCGGCCGGCCCGTCATCCTGCTGCACGGATGGCCGTACGACATCCACAGCTACGTGGACGTCGCACCGCTGCTGGCCGCCGCGGGCCATCGGGTCATCGTCCCCTACCTGCGCGGGTACGGCACCACGACGTTCCTGTCGCCCAAGACCTTCCGCAACGCCGAGCAGGCGGTGTTCGCCCAGGACCTCATCGCCCTGATGAACGCCCTGCACATCAGGAGGCCGCTGCTGGGCGGCTTCGACTGGGGAGCGCGGACGGCGGACATCGTCGCGGCGCTCTGGCCCGAGCGCTGCAAGGCCCTGGTCTCGGTGTCCGGATACCTCATCACCAACCGGGAGAAGAACAAGCAGCCGCTGCCCCCGGCGGCCGAGTGGGCGTGGTGGTACCAGTACTACTTCTCCACCGAGCGCGGCGAGTTGGGCCTGCGCGAGTACCGGCACGACTTCGCCAGGCTGATCTGGCACAACGTCTCCCCGAGCTGGCACTTCGACGCCGCCACCTTCGACCGGACCGCGAGGGCCTTCGACAACCCGGACTACGTCGCCATCGTGATCCACAACTACCGCTGGCGGCTGGGCCTCGCGGCGGGCGACCCGCGCTACGACGGCATCGAGAACAGGCTCGCCGCAGGCCCGCGCATCGCCGTGCCCACGATCACCCTGGACGGCGCACTCGACCCGTTCACCCCGGCGGGCGGCGGGGCCGCGTACCGCGCCAAGTTCACCGGGCCGTACGTGCACCGCACACTCAAGGGCGTGGGGCACAACGTGCCGCAGGAAACTCCGGAGGCGTTCGCCCAGGCGGTCCGGGACGCCGACCGGCTGTGACGTCGGCATTCGGAGGGGACCGTACCGGCCTCCTCGGAATGCCGCTCGCCGCCTCACCGGATTCGGCTTCGGCGTATTCCGGCCATCCGGTGGAATGCCTTCACGGACGCTCTTCCATAAGGCTCTCTTGAACCTCCTTCAACAAGCGGTTATAGAGAGCCGGTTGATGTGATCACCGTCTCCACCCCCGAAGGAACCGAAGGTCTCTGGAATACGTCCACGGGGATTCAAGCCTCTTTCACGAATGGCCAGTTGACGCAAGCCCGTCCCGAATCGTGAGATACGCTTGTTCTCACGGGCGCCCCGCTCCTCAGGGTGCGCCGCTTCTTCACATCCCCCGCGACATGGTCCAGGTCAGTGGACCGGATCCGTCGCGCCCGCCGGTCTTTTCCCGTGCCGGCGGTCCACGCCTTCGAGCAGGAATTGATGCCGGTTCAACCACTTGCGGAGCTCGTACGTTTCGCCCGCCAGAACTCGCCCTTCTACCGTGAGCTCTACTCCCAACTCGCCGATGGAGTGGCCGATGTCACGGAACTTCCGGTGGTGCCCCAGGCCGATTTCTGGCGGGCCAATTCGCCCCGGGACAACCGGCTGCTGACTGCTCCACTGGAGGAGGCGATCGTGTTCCGCAGTGGCGGAACCACGGGTTCGCCGAAGTTCTCCTACTACACCCGCACGGAGTGGCGGGAGTTCACCACCGCCTTCGGCGCCGGCCTGGTCGACGCCGGGCTGCGGCCCGGTCACCGGGTCGCGGACCTCTTCTACGCGGGCGACCTGTACGCGAGCTTCAGCTTCGTCCTCGACTCGCTGCACCGCTCCCCCGTGGCCAACGTCCGTCTGCCCATCGGCGGCGCGACGCCCTGGGAGTCCACCGCGGCGACCCTGGAGGAGTTCCGGGTCCAGGCCGTCGCCGGCACACCGACCACACTGTGCTCACTCGCCGAACGCCTCACCCGCGCCGAGCGGACGCTGCCGGACGTGGAACTGCTGTTCTTCGGCGGGGAATGCCTCTTCGGCGACCAACTGCCGCTGCTGAAGGCCGCGTTCCCGAACGCCGAGCCGCGCTCCCTGGGGTACGCGAGCGTCGACGCCGGTCTCCTCGGGGCGGCGGTGCCGGGCGACGACCCGCGTGTGCACCGCGCGTTCACCCCGGACACCCTGGTCGAGATCCTCTGCGACGAGACCGACCGGCCCGTCGACGGCAACGGCGTGCCGGGGCGGCTCGTCGTCACCAACCTGGGCAGACGGCTCATGCCGGTGCTGCGCTATCCGGCGGGCGACCGGGCCGAGTGGGTGGACCGGGACGCGGGTGTCTTCCGTATCCTCGGTCGCGCCGAGGAGGGCGTGCGGGTCGGCCCCGTCTCCCTGCACACCGAGGACGTCCATGACGCCGTCACGGCCGCCGACGCGTCCGGCGAGGTGACCGGTGTGCAGCTCGTGGTGCGGCGCCGGGACGGCCGGGACGGTCTGGTGCTGCGGCTCGCGGTCGCCGAACCGGACACCGGGCACTCCCAGTTGGGCGCGTCCGTCGTGGCGGCGGTGCTCGCCCAGCGCCCGTTCTACTCCGACGCCACCGCCGCCGGGCATGTGAACCCGCTCGCCGTCGAATGGGTTCGGCACCGCGAACTCGCGGTCAACTCCCGTTCCGGCAAGCTCGTCCGGGTCCTGGACGAACGGCCGCACTCGTGAGCGCGGCGCCCGCGCCGGCACGGCGTCTGCCGCTCGTCCTGCGCAACCCGTCCTTCGGCCGGGTCTGGGCCGGTCAGCTCCTCACCCAGGCGGCCGGCCGGATGTTCCAGGTCGGGGCGGTCTGGTGGCTCGTCGGCTACGCGGGCGGCGAGCACCGCGGCCTCGACTCGGGCCTGTTCCTCATGGTGAGCACCCTGCCCGCGGTGGCGCTCGCCCCGCTGGTCGCCCGCATCGTGGCACGACACCCGCACCGCACGGTGCTGGCGGGTGCGGCGGCCGTGGCGGGCGCGGTGGCCGTCGCCGCCGCCGTCCTGGCGTACGCCGGCACGCTGCCCGTGGCCGCCGCCTACGCGGTGGGGCTGGCGCTGGCCGGCTGCCAGGCGGTGTTCGATCCGTGTCTGACCACCTCGGTGCCGGAACTCGTGGAGGACGCCGACATCGAGGCGGCCACCGGTTTCGAGCTGTCCACGCAGTCCGTCGCCGGACTGTGCGGGGGGCTGCTCGGCCCGCTCGTCGTCGACGCGGGCTCGCTGGCCGCCGTCGTCGCCGCCTGCGGTGCCGCGTACCTGCTCGCGGCCCTGCTGGTCGCCTCCGCCCGCTTCCCGCACACCGCCGCCGCGAACGGACCGGCGGACGGACCGGCCACCGGGCGGCGCACCTTGCGCGAGGTGCTCGCCGGACTGCCGTTCATCCGCCGTGTGCTGGTCTGCTTCGCCGCCGCCAACGTCTTCACCACGGCCGTCTACGTCGTGATGCCGCTGTACACCCGGGAGGTGCTGCACGCGACCGGCTCGACCGTCGCCTCGCTGGAGGCCGCCCTCGGAGCGGGCACCCTGGTCGGATCGTTCACCGGCGGCCGTCTGCCCGGCCGTCCGGTCGCCGTCGGCAGCGTGTGCCTGGCGGTGATGGCCGGAGGCCTCGGACTGCCGGGCCTGTTCGCGGGACATGCGGTGGCGGCCGTCTCGCTGGCCGTCGTCGGCTGGTGCGTCGGGGTGATCGGCGTGCGGTTCGTGGCGCTGTTCCAGCGGCTGGTCCCCGCCGACGACAAGCCGGGCTTCTTCGCGGTCATGCAGGCGCTGCTGGGTGCGACGTTCCCC
>NZ_JBSGDB010000369.1:0-8917 GCF_053602155.1 Streptomyces sp. NPDC004561 | reverse complement strand
ACTCTGTGTGCGGGCCTTCGGGCCCCGTACATCGGTAGCGGCACGCAGGCTGCTGCGCCGGTCGAGCATGGGCAGCAGCCGGTAGCCCTCGGCGAAAAGGGCCCGGGCCCGACGCACCTCGAAGTGCACGAGGCCGGCGAAGTCGGAGCCCTCGGGCGGCATCGGCCCGCGGAACCCGGCCGAGCAGCCGAACTTGGCGAGGTCGTCGGCGGGCAGGTAGGTACGGCCCCCCTCGGCGTCCTCCCGGACGTCCCTGAGGATGTTGGTGAGCTGGAGCGCGAGGCCGAGGGTGTCGGCGTACTCGGACGCGCGCTCGGCGCCGCGGGCGCCCGGCTCGGTACCGAACACGCCGAGCGAGAGGCGGCCGATGGCACCGGCGACACAGCGGCAGTAGACCTTCAGGTCGTCCCAGGTCTCGTAGGTCTCCCCGCGCACGTCCATCTGGACGCCGTCGATCAGCTCGTCGAGGCCGCCGAGCGGGATCGGGAAGGCGCGCGCGGCGTGGGTGAGGGCGACGGCCACCGGGTCGGTGTCGTCCTCCCCGACCTCGTCCTCCCGGATCCGGGCGAGCAGCGCCCGGGTGTCCTCGAGCCGCGACAGCTTCACGTCGTCGGCCAGGTCGCCGTCGCCGATGTCGTCCACGCGCCGGGAGAACGCGTACAGCGCCGACATGGCGCGGCGCTTGGGCGTCGGCAGCAGCCGGATGCCGTACGCGAAGTTACGGGCCTGCTGCCCGGTGACGGTCTCGCAGTAGCTGTAGGCGGCGAGTACCGGTGCGGACACGTGCGACGGAGAATCCACGGTCCGGATCACCCCTCTCCTCGCAGGATCACGCCCGCCTCACGCAGCAACTGGAGCTTGCCGGGTTTGGGCGGGCCGGGAAGTACGTCGTATTCGGCGGCGGCGATCGCTCCGATCGCCGCCCTTCCCCCCGCCACGAACCCCGCGAGCAGCAGCTTCAACCTGCCGTGGACGCTACCCACCAAGGGGGCGCCTTCATTCAGCAGATCGCGGGCGCGTTGCGCTTCGTATGCAACCAGGGCGCGCACCGATGCGCCTGTGGTTTTCGCGGCGAGATCCGTTTCCTGGACGTGAAAGTGCTTCATGTCCTCGGCCGGCAGATAGATCCGGTCGCGGCCGAGGTCCTCTGCGACGTCCTGGAGATGCTCCACGATCTGCAGCGCGGTGCAGATCGCGTCGGACAGACGGATCCGTTCGGGGGTCGAGGTGCCGGTGACGGCGAGGACGAGACGGCCGACGGGGTTGGCGGACAGCTCGCAGTAGGCGAGGAGGTCGTCGTAGGTCTCGTACCGGGTGATCAGCTGGTCCTGGCGGTTGGCGGCGATCAGGCCGAGGAACGGCTCGGGGGTGAGGGAGCGGCGGCGGACGGCGGGCTGGAGGCGGCGCAGCAGGGGGTGGCGCGGGGCGCCGTCGAAGACGCGGCGCAGATCGGCCTCGAAGGCGTCCAGCAGGACCAGGCGATTGTCGGCCTCGGCGGCCGACACGCCGAGCAGACGGGCGTCGGCTCCGCCGGGGGCGAGGTCGCCGTCGCCGATGTCGTCCACGAGGCGGGCGAAGCCGTAGACCGCCATGAGGTCGTCGCGCCAGTCCCGGGGCAGGAAGAAGGGGGCCACGGGGAAGTTCTCGCTCGTGGCCTTGTCCAGGGTGGCGCGTTCCGGATCCTGCGCCGTCCCGATGGCCGTCATCGGGCGCTGCCTGGGGCGGGGACGGCACATGCTGCGTTGAGCTGGGGAGTTTCCGTAGCCATTGCCGTCACATCTCCCGTTCTACACTGCCTACCCAATACACACTATTTCGGACACGCCGCCCGGCGATCCGCAGGGCCGCCCCGGCACAGGGTGTCGCGTATTATCGCCCCACTTGCCGCTTTCCGGCACCCGTACAGCTTACGTTGTACAACGCAGCGTGGTCCGTGGGGGTGTCCTGCGCATCACAACAACACACCGATTAGCGTCAAGATTCCTTGCCGGCACAGGAGTTGACGGTTCCTTTGCGGACGCGGGGCCCCGCCGGACGAGTTCCGTCGGGGCCCTGGCCGAAACCGGTCACTTGCCCGTGAACTTCTCGTACTCCTTCAGGACCTCTTCGGTCGGCCCGTCCATGCGCAGCTCACCGCGCTCCAGCCACAGGACGCGGTCACAGGTGTCCCGGATCGACTTGTTGTTGTGACTGACCAGAAACACCGTGCCGGCCTCCTTGCGCAGTTCCCGAATGCGTTCCTCCGAACGCTTCTGGAACTTGCGGTCGCCGGTGGCGAGGGCCTCGTCGATCATGAGGACGTCGTGGTCCTTCGCGGCGGCGATGGAGAAGCGCAGCCGGGCCGCCATGCCGGAGGAGTACGTGCGCATCGGCAGCGTGATGAAGTCGCCCTTCTCGTTGATGCCGGAGAAGTCGACGATGTCCTGGTAGCGCTCCCTGACCTGCTCCCGGGACATGCCCATGGCGAGACCGCCGAGGGTGACGTTCCGCTCGCCGGTCAGGTCGTTCATCAGGGCCGCGTTCACACCCAGCAGGGACGGCTGGCCGTCGGTGTAGACCTTGCCCTTCTCCGCGGGCAGCAGGCCGGCGATGGCGCGCAGCAGGGTGGACTTGCCGGAGCCGTTGGAGCCGATCAGGCCGATCGCCTCGCCCCGGTAGGCGACGAAGGACACGCCCCGGACGGCGTGCACCTTGCGCACCCCGCGCGCCGTGTCGTCGGAGCCGCGCCGCAGGATGCGGCTGAGGGCGGCCGTCGCGCTTCCCTTGCCGCTCCTGGCGCCGTTGACCCGGTACACGATGTGCAGGTCGTCCGCGATGACCGTCGGCCGGTGGTCACGCGTGACCGCTGCGGTGTTCTGCTCAGCCACGGCCGTACCGCTCCTCCGCCTTCCAGAAGTACACGAAACCGCCCGCGAAGGCGGCCACGGCCCAGAACAGGGCGATGGCCCACACGTGCGGCGGCAGGTTCGAGGCGCCGTAGCCGTCGATCAGCGCGTAGCGCATGAGGTCCATGTAGACCGCCGCCGGGTTGACCTGGAGCAGCCGGACGGCCCACTCGGGACGCCCCTCCATCATCTTGCTGATGGAGAACATCACGCCCGAGGCGTACATCCAGGTGCGCAGGACGAAGGGCATCAGCTGCGCGAGGTCCGGCGTCTTCGCGCCCATGCGGGCCACGATCAGCGCGAGTCCGGTGTTGAACAGGAACTGCAGCAGCAGCACCGGCACGATCAGCAGCCAGGACGCGCTCGGATAGCTGCCGAACCCGATCGCCACGACGAACAGCACGATCATCGAGAACAGCAGCTGCTGGAGCTGCTGGAGCGAGAAGGAGATGGGCAGCGAGGCGCGCGGGAAGTGCAGGGCGCGCACCAGGCCCAGGTTGCCGGAGATGGCGCGCACACCCGACATGATCGAGCTCTGCGTGAAGGTGAACACGAACACGCCCGTCACCAGGAACGGGATGTACACCTCCTTGGACATGCCGCGGCTCGCGTGCAGGATGACGCCGAAGATGAAGTAGTACACGCCCGCGTTCAGCAGGGGGGTCGCCACCTGCCACAGCTGACCGAGCTTGGCCTGGCTGTACTGAGCCGTCAGCTTCGCCTGCGAAAAGGCGAGTACGAAGTGGCGCCGCCCCCACAGCTGCCGGACGTACTCGGCGAGCGAGGGCCTGGCGCCGCTCACGGCGAGCCCGTACTTGGCGGCCAGTTGCGCCGCCGTCAGGCCTTCGTCGGGCGACGGTATCGCGCTCACCGCGACACCGCCGTCATGGGTTGTGTGACTCACGAGGGAAATCCGGACTCTCTCGGTAAGAAGCTTGCTCTCTTCAGGTAAGAGAAGCTTCTCAGATCACCGGAGGGCGGCCCAGCCGGGTCAGCCGCCAGACCGTGCGCCAGCGCATCGGGCGCCGCGGACCGCACGGCGTGGTCCAGCCCTCCTTGAAGCCGCCGAACCAGGCGCGCAGGGCCGGGCCGGAGGGGCGGCGCAGGAGGGTGAGCAGCACCCAGACGCCGAGGTAGACCGGGACGAGGAGGGCGGGGAGGTTGCGGCGGGCGAGCCAGACGCGGTTGCGGGCGACCATGCGGTGGTAGACCGCGTGCCGCGAGGGGGCGGTCGTCGGGTGGTACAGCACCATGTCGGAGCGGTAGTCGATCATCCAGCCGGCGTCCAGGGCCCGCCAGGCCAGGTCGGTCTCCTCGTGGGCGTAGAAGAACTCGTCGGGCAGTCCGCCGACGTCGGCGAAGACACGGGTGCGGACGGCGTTGGCGCCGCCCAGGAAGGTGGTGACCCGGGAGGAGCGCATCGGGTCGGAGGCGCGCAGCCTCGGCACGTGCCGGCGCTGGGTCTCGCCGGTCTCGGGGTCGGCGATGCGGAAGCTGATGATGCCGAGCCCGGGGTCCGCCTCGAACGCCGTACGGCACAGCTGGGCGGTGTCGTGGCGGGCGAGCAGGCCGTCGTCGTCGAGGAAGAGCAATATGTCGACATCCCGGCCGCTGGGTCCGAAGGCCTCGGTGCCGACGTTGCGGCCGCCGGGGATGCCGAGGTTCTCGGGCAGCTCGATCGTCCGCACGCCCTCGGGGACGTCCGGGACGGGCGAGCCGTTGCCGACGACCACCACCTCGACCGGGTCGCCGTCCTGCTTGGCGACCGAGTCGAGCAGGGCCCGCAGTTCCTCGGGCCGGTTGCCCATGGTGATGATGACGGCGCCGACCTTCACGGCGCTCACTTCAGCCTGCTGGAGGCGAGGATGGACACCAGGTGCAGCAGGGTCTGGAGGAGCGCGATGCCGGCCATCACCGCCACACCCAGCCGGGAGAAGAACAGGTCGCCGCGCACCTGGTCGACGACGGCCAGGACCAGGATCAGCAGGGACGCCTCGATGCCGAGGATCAGCCGGTGGAACTTCAGGGCGGCGGCGGCCCGGCGGGCCAGCGCCATGCCGGAGGAGCGCATCTCGGCGGCGGCCTCCTTGACCGGCGGCTTGCCGGCCTGGTGGCGGGCGACGCCGACGAGGTCGGTCTCGGCCTTGATGAGGATGGCGCCGAGCGCGGCCAGCGTGCCGAGGAAGGCCCACAGCCAGTCGATGCGGCCGCCGCCCCACAGGTCGGCGGCGCGCAGGCCGAAGCCGACGAGCACCGCCGCGTCGGTCAGATAGGCGCCGACCCGGTCCAGGTAGACGCCGTTCAGCGAGTACTGCTTCTTCCAGCGCGCGATCTCGCCGTCGACGCAGTCCAGCAGCAGGTACATCTGGACGCAGACCACGCCGAGCACGGCGCCCGGGATCCCCGGCACCAGCAGCGCCGGGGCCGCGAGCACGCCGAAGACGGTCATCAGGTACGTGAGCTGGTTGGGCGTGACCCTGGTGTTGACCAGGTAGCGGTCGACCCGCAGGGACACCTCACGCATGTAGAGGCGTCCCATCCAGTGCTCACCGCTGCGCCGATCCTTCACCCCCGCGGGGTGGACGACCGGACGGAGTTCAGCTACCGATGGCCTTGACATAGTCGGCGTAGGTGTCCTTGATCTGGTTCGTCTTGAGGTCGAGGTGTTCGAGGATCGTGTAGCGGCCGGGCCGGGTCTCGGGAGCGAACTCCACGGCGCGGACGAACTCGTCCACGGTGAAGCCGATCTCCTCCGGCAGCACCGGAAGTCCGTGCCGGCGCAGCACACCGGCCGTGAAGGCGGCCTCCTCGTGTTCCCCGCGCAGGTACATCGCGAAGGCCGCGCCCAGTCCGCACTGCTCGCCGTGGGCGGCCGCCCGCTTGGGGAACAGCAGGTCGAAGGCGTGGTTGATCTCGTGGCAGGAGCCGGAGGACGGGCGGGAGTCGCCGGAGATCGACATCGAGATGCCGCTGAGGACCAGCGCCTCGGCGAGCACCTGGAGGAAGTCGTTGTCCCCGATGCCGCCCGGGTGCCTCAGGACCGCCTCGCCGGCCTGCCGGGCCATGGCGGCGGCGAGACCGTCGATCTTCTCGCCGTTGACCCGGTTGGACAGCTCCCAGTCCGCGACCGCGTTGATGTTGGAGATCGCGTCGCCGATGCCGGCGCGCACGAAGCGGGCCGGGGCCTCACGGATCACGTCCAGGTCGATGACGACCGCGATCGGGTTGGGCACGCCGTAGGAACCGCGGCCCGCGTCGTTGTCGAGGGTGGCGACCGGCGAGCACAGGCCGTCGTGCGCGAGGTTCGTCGGCACGGCGACCAGGGGCAGGCCGACCCGGGCCGAAGCGAACTTGGCGCAGTCGATGATCTTGCCGCCGCCGAGTCCGACCACCGCGTCGTAGCGGCCGGACTTCATCTCGCCGGCCAGGCGTACGGCGTCGTCGAGGGTGCCGCCGCCGACCTCGTACCAGGAGGCGCCCGGCAGTGAGGGCGCGATGCGCTCGCGCAGCTTCGCGCCGGAGCCGCCGCTGACGGCGACGGCGAGCCGGCCGGACTGCGCGATGCGCTCGTCGGCGAGGACGCAGGCCAGGTCGTCCAGGGCACCCGGGCGGATGTCCACGACGACCGGCGAGGGGATCAGCCGGGTCAGTAGCGGCACGCGATCTCCCGTCCCTTGGCGAGGTCGTCGTGGTTGTCGATCTCGACCCAGTCCACGTCGCCGATCGGCGCCACGTCGATCCGGAAGCCGCGGTTGACCAGCTCCTGGTAGCCGTGCTCGTAGAACTGCTGCGGGTCGGTCTCCCAGACCGTCTTCAGCGCGTCGACCAGCTCGGGAGCGGCGTCGCCCTCGATCAGGGTGACGCCGATGTACTCACCGGTGGCCTCGGCCGGGTCCATCAGCTTGGTGATCTTCGTCATGCCCTTCTCGGGTTCGACGACGACCTTCATCTCCTCGTCCGCGAGGGACTTCACGGTGTCGAGGGCCAGGATGATCCGCTTGCCGTCGCCACGCGCCGCGAGCAGCGACTTCTCGACGGAGACCGGGTGGACGGTGTCGCCGTTGGCGAGGATCACGCCGTCCTTGAGGGCGTCACGGCCACACCACAGGGAGTAGGCGTTGTTCCACTCCTCGGCCTTGTCGTTGTCGATGAGGGTGAGCTTCAGTCCGTACTTCTGCTCCAGGGCCGCCTTGCGCTCGTAGACGGCCTCCTTGCGGTAGCCGATGATGATCGCGACCTCGGTCAGGCCGATCTCGGCGAAGTTGGCGAGCGTCAGGTCCAGGACCGTCGGTTCCCCCTCTATGCCGGCGGGGCCCACAGGCACCAGAGCCTTCGGGAGGCTGTCGGTGTAGGGGCGCAGACGCCGTCCGGCGCCGGCCGCCAGCACGAGGCCGATCATGCGGTTTCTCCTTCATCGTGTACGGCGGGAGCCCCTGCGGACACCCAGAAGCGGATGCTCTCGACGAGCACCACAAGGGCTACGGCCACGGCGAGGACCGTGAGCGCGACCTTGAACAGCGAGGCGGTGAGCAGCGCGGCCAGGACGGCCACGAGCAGCGTCCGCCCCTCGTGTCCCTCGATGGAACGCACCAGCCAGGCCGGAGGCGCTCCGGCGTTGCCGCGGATGCGGTACACCGTGTCGTAGTGATGGTAGGCGACGGCCGCCACCAGGCCGAAAGCCGCAGGGAGGGCACCGTTTACCCCCGCTTTGCTCGCGAGGATCAGGACGGTGCCGTACTCGGCGGCGCGGAACAGCGGCGGGACCAGCCAGTCGAGGACGCCCTTGGGCGGGCGGTGCAGCGCCTGGCCGGAGGTGACGGCGTAGACGACCGCGCCCGCGACCGGGGCCCAGGTGACACCGGAGAACAGGGACACGGCGAGGACCGCCGCACCGGCGAGCGCCACCCGGAGCGGGGAGCCGAGGCGGACCCGTGTGGAGCGGGCCGCGAAGGAGGCCAGTGGGCCGTTGTCGGCGAGGTCCGCCAGCGCCCGGGCGGCCCGGTCGGTGCGCCGCGCCTTGCGGGTCAGGGACCGCAGCACCCGGCCCGCCGTGGTGTACGTCGCCGCCAGGGCGCAGCCGGCGAGCAGGACGTAGAAGGTGATCCGGGGGGTCGTCGCCGCCGTCAGGACCGCGATCATCGCCCAGCGCTCGCCGATCGGCAGCACTATCATCCGGCGCACCCAGACCGTCCAGCCGACGCTGTCGAGCCGGCCGGAGAAGGCCGCGGTGGGGCTGGTGTTGGCGGTGGCGTCGTGGTTGGCCTCGTTGAAGGAGAAGTCGACCACGTGCCGGCAGGTCTGCAGGATCATGGCGCCGAGGGCGAGGGCCCAGACGTCGTCGCCGCCGCGGGCGGCGCCGAGGGCGAGACCGGCGTAGTAGGCGTATTCCTTGGCCCGGTCGAAGGTGGCGTCGAGCCAGGCGCCGAGGGTGGAGTACTTCAGGGCGTAGCGGGCGAGCTGGCCGTCGGTGCAGTCCAGGACGAAGGACGCGATCAGCAGCACGCCCGCGGCTATGAACCCGCCGCGCGTGCCCGTGGCGGCGCAGCCGGCCGCGATGAGCGCGGTGAGCAGCGAGGCGGTCGTGACCTGGTTCGGGGTCAGGCCGCGGCGGGCGCACCAGCGGGCGATGTAGCGCGAGTAGGGGCTGATGCAGAAGGTGGTGAAGAAGCCGTCGCGGGACTTCACGGCCGACTTCAGGCGTACGGCCTCGTCGTCGACGGCGGCCACGGCCTGCCGGGCCTCGTTGCGGGCCTGCGGGTCGGCGGGGACGACGGCGACGAGGCTGCCCAGCTCGGGGCGGTGGACGTCGCCGCCGTCGGCGTCGAGCGCGGTGACGATGTGGTCGGCGAGGCTTTCGACGGCGACGGCCGTGCCGCCGCCCGTCGAGGTCTCGCGGGCCATGGCCCGCGTCAGCGCCTGCCGCGCCGCCGGCTGGGCGGTGACGGCGCCGGGGACCGCGGCGAGCGGGAAGCGGGGGTCGGTCAGACCGAGACGCAGGGCGTGCGGGTGGCCGACGAAGCGGGCGTCGACCA
>NZ_JBSGDB010000368.1:0-8976 GCF_053602155.1 Streptomyces sp. NPDC004561 | reverse complement strand
GAGTGCGAAGCCCCGGCCGGGGCCCGCCGAGCGCGGTGTCCGGTCGGTGGCGGCCTGCGGGAAGAGGGCGCCGCCGGGCCGGTCCAGGTTGCCGGTGAGGATGTTGAGCACGTCGACCAGCCAGCTCGCGAGCGTGCCGTGCGGGACGGTGCAGCTGCCGATGCGGGCGTAGACGGCGGCGGTGGGGGCGGCGGCGAGTTCGCGGGCGAGGGTGCGGATGACGGCCGCGTCGACGTCGCAGGCCCCGGCGACGGCCTCGGGGGTGAAGTCCCGCAAGGACTCCCGTAGTTCCTCGACGCCCTGGAGGTGCGGGGCGAGGTCCGCGGGGTCGGTCAGCCGCTCCTCGAACAGCACGGTCGCCATGGCCGCGAGCAGCAGGGCGTCGGCGCCGGGGCGGATCGCCACGTGCCGGTCGGCGAGCCGCGCGGTGCGGGTGCGCCGGGGGTCGACGACGGTGAGCCGGCCGCCGCGCGCCCGGAGCGCCTTGAGCCGTCCGGGGAAGTCGGGCGCGGTGCACAGACTCCCGTTGGACTCCAGGGGGTTGGCGCCGATGAGGAGCAGGTGGTCGGTGCGGTCCAGGTCCGGCACGGGGATGGCGTTGGCGTCGCCGAACAGCAGCCCGCTGGAGACGTGCTTGGGCATCTGGTCGACCGTGGAGGCGGTGAACAGGCTGCGGGTGCGCAGGGCGGCGAGCAGGACCGGCGGGTACAGGGCGCCGGCCATGGTGTGCACGTTGGGGTTGCCGAGGACCACGCCGACGGAGTCGGCTCCGTACCGCTCCACGACCGGGCGCAGTCCGGCGGCGACGGCGTCGAAGGCCTCCTCCCAGGTGGCCTCGCGCAGGGCGCCGTCCCTGCGGACGAGCGGGGTGCGCAGCCGGTCGGGGTCGCCGTCGACGGCTCCGAAGGAGGCGCCCTTGGGGCAGATGAACCCCTTGCTGAACACGTCCTCGCGGTCGCCGCGCGCGCCGGTGACGCGGGTGCCCTCGATGGTGAGGGCCAGCCCGCAGGTGGCCTCGCACAGGGGGCAGATTCGCAGGGCGGTGCGGGACACGGGTCCTCCCGGAGGGTCGGCGGCGGTGTCGCCGGGGCACGGGCCGGCGGCCGGCTCCCGGCGAGCATACCGACCGGTTGGCATGTTGGGGAGCCCCTCTCGGGCGGCGCTTCGGCGCCGGGGAGCCGTCCGGGACTCAGTCGAGCAGGCGCCCCAGGTACGCCCGCAGCAGTTCCCTGGTCTCGCGGATGATCGCCTCGTCGCCCTCCGGGGCCGCCCGGAAGGCCAGTTGGACGAGGGTGTCCGCGCTCTCCACCGCGACCAGGAAGGCCAGGCGCAGAGCGTCGTCGGGGGTGCGGCCGAGGTAGCCGGCGAGCAGATCGGTGAGCCGGTCGGCGACCCGGGTGTTGGGCTCGGCGTGGCGGGCGCCGACCGGTATCTGGTTGCCGAAGTCGACCAGGGAGAAGCCGGGCGCGGTGCGCTTCATGGCCAGGTACTCGTTCAGCACGGCGTCCATGGCCGCCCGCCAGTCGCCCTTGCGCGCCTGCTTGAGCCGCTCGGTGACGCGCTCGGTGTACCGCTCCAGGTTGCGCTGGGCGAGGGCGTCGGCCATCTGCCGCTTGTTGCCGAAGAAGCGGTAGACCGAGCCGATGGGCACGCCGGCGCGCTGGGCGACCGCGCGGGTGCTCAGGGCGTCGTAGCCGACCTCGTCGAGGAGTTCGGCGCAGGCGTCGAGGATCCTGGTCAGCCGTTCGGCGCTGCGCCGCTGGACGGGCGCGCGGCGGAGCGATGTCGCGTGGGGCACGGGCTTCATGATGCCTTTCCGCCGGGGTGCGGTGAACCTCGCCCCAGAGTACGGAGAAGGGTGGGCGATGCACTCATCGCGCGGGGGCGCCGCCCACCGCGGGCGAGGCCACGCCCGGGGTCCCGGCCGACACCGTGATGTCCGCTGTGCTCTGGACCGGCTTGCCGTGCACGGCCCACACGGTGCCGTCATCGGCGTACAGGCGCGCGGTGACGTGGTGGGTGCCGTGCGGGACGAGGCGGTCGGGCAGGTGGTACCGGCGGGTGCGCAGCCCGGTGACCCGGTGGCCGTCGACGAAGAGGTAGGCGAGCCCGCGCCCGGTGACCGCGGCCGGCCGCACACCGGGCGGTGAGCAGCGGAAGTGGCGGAAGCTCAGCCGGACGTCCCAGCCGCCGGCGGAGTCCGGGGTCACCTCGACGCCGACCTCGGGGGCGCCCTTCCCGGCGACCTCGCGCAGATGCCGGCCGGTGTCGTCGGTGTCGCCCAGGACCTTGCCGACCGGGGACGGCGAGGCCGTGCCCCCGTGCCCCGCACCTCCGTCGCAGCCCGCCGCGCCGAGCGGCAGCAGGACGCTCACCGCGAGCGCGGCGAGCGGTCCGCGCGCCCACTTCGTCCACGACATGCCCGGGAGCGTAGAACAGCGCCCCGGCACCCCGAATCCGCCTGAAGTCTGGTTCCCGCCCTACCCCGGAGGGAGGACCACCGGCCCTCTTGCGCGGCACCGCGCTGATTCCTACGGTATTACATAGGAATCAGGAAAGTGCGAGGGAGCGTGGGAGCGATCATGAGCGGGGACGCGCGGAAGACCGCCGAGGGTCTGTCCTATCTGACCGGGTTCGGCAACGAACACTCCTCGGAGGCGGTGCCGGGCGCCCTGCCCGAGGGCCGCAACTCGCCGCAGCGCGCGCCGCTCGGCCTGTACGCGGAACAGCTGAGCGGTACGGCGTTCACCGAGCCGCGGGCGCACAACCGCCGCTCCTGGCTGTACCGTGTCCGCCCGTCGGCGGCGCACCCGGCGTTCACCCGCACCGGCAACGGCGCGCTCCGCACGGCCCCGTTCACGGAGACGGTGCCCGACCCCAACCGGCTGCGCTGGAACCCGCTGCCCGAGCCCGCGGCGGGGACCGACTTCCTCGCCGGCCTGTGGACGCTGGGCGGCAACGGCGACGCGACCCAGCGCGCCGGCATGGCCGTGCACCTGTACCACGCCAACGCCTCGATGGAGCGCGTCTTCTCCGACGCCGACGGGGAGCTGCTGATCGTGCCGGAGCGCGGCGGGCTGCTGCTGCACACCGAGTTCGGCCGGCTCCATGTGGAGCCCGCGCACGTGGCGCTGATCCCTCGCGGGGTGCGCTTCCGTGTGGAGCTGCTGGACGAGTCGGCCCGAGGCTATGTGTGCGAGAACTACGGCGCGCCCTTCCAGCTCCCCGACCTCGGCCCCATCGGCGCCAACGGGCTCGCCAACGCCCGGGACTTCCGGGCGCCGGTCGCCGCGTACGAGGACACCGAGGGCCCGGTGGAGGTGGTCAACAAGTTCTGCGGCAACCTGTGGACGGCCACGTACGACCACTCCCCCCTCGATGTCGTCGCCTGGCACGGCAACCATGTGCCCTACGTCTACGACCTGCGCCGTTTCAATGTGATCGGCACCATCTCCTACGACCACCCCGACCCGTCGATCTTCACGGTCCTCACCTCCCCCTCGGACACCCCGGGCCTGGCCGGCGTCGACTTCGTGGTCTTCGCCCCGCGCTGGCTGGTGGGCGAGGACACCTTCCGGCCGCCGTACTTCCACCGGAACGTGATGAGCGAGTACATGGGCCTGATCGAGGGCGCGTACGACGCCAAGGCGGAGGGCTTCGTGCCGGGCGGCGGCTCCCTGCACAACATGATGTCGGCGCACGGCCCGGACCGGGAGACCTTCGACCGGGCCGGTGCGGCCGAGCTGAGGCCGCAGAAGATCGACGACGGGCTGGCGTTCATGTTCGAGACCCGCTGGCCGGTGACCCTCGCCCCGCAGGCGGCCGGCGCGGACCACCTCCAGCAGCGCTACGACGACGTGTGGCAGGGCCTGGAACGACACTTCCGGGCGTGACGCCCTCATTGCGCCGAACGTTCTCCGACAGGTACGGATAGCCGCGTGACCTCCTTCGCCCCGGACTCGATCGTCCTGAACCGCAAGCTGCCGCTCTGGTATCAGGTGTCGCAGTCGCTGCGCGCCTCGATACTCGGCCGCTCGCCCGCGGACCCGCTGCGCCTGCCCACCGAGGAGCGATTGGCGGAGCACTACGGGGTGAGCGTGCTGACCATGCGGCAGGCGCTGAAGGAGCTGGAGGACGAGGGGCTGATCAGCCGGCACCGACGGCGCGGCACGTTCATCGAGCCCGGCGCCCGCCGCGGGACCCCGGTACGGCTGCTGGGCTCGGTGGACGCCATCGTGGCCCAGCAGTCCGGGATGACGACGGAACTGCTGGACCACGGGCCGGCGCCCGTACCGGCCGGGCTCGCCGAGTACTTCCCCGACCTGTCCCAGGTGGCGACCTACCACCGCCTGCGCAGCGACGAGAAGACCGGCGAGCCGACCAACCACGCCGTCAACCACGTCCGCCCCGAACTCGCCGCGCGGATCGAACTGGACGACCTGGTCCGCTGGCCGATGACGAAGGTGCTGCGGGACCTCGTCAAGGCGGACATCAGCCGGATCACGGACACCGTGGAGGCCCGGCTCGCCGACCCGGACACCGCGCGGCTGCTCCAGGTCCCGCTGCTCAGCCCGATCCTGCACTACACGGGGGTGACCTACGACTCCGCGGGCCGGGTGCTGGACGTGGCGGTCATCCACTACCGGGGCGACCGCTTCTCCTTCTCGGTGACCCTGGAGGCGTGAGCGCTCCGGTGCGCTCGGGCTTCCGCGGCCGTGCGGTGGCCGGTCCCGCGGTTCCCCGCGGCCCTTCGGGGCGCTGCCGTACGATGCCCAGCGTGACGCCCGACGACGACGCGCCGCTGCTGGCCGACCTCATGCCGTGGTCCGTCGCACCGCTACGGCCGGGCCGCGCCTGGCCGACGGCGCCCGATCCGGCCTCCCTGCGGGCCCGCTGGGACACCCTGCTGAAGGCGGAGGGACCGGACCGCGCGGCCCTGTTCGAGCCGACCCGCGCCCGCACCCTGGACTCGGCGGTGGGCCAGTTGCCCGGCCGGTCCGCCGGCACCGGGCGGCTCGCGCGGGCCGAGGGTCCCTGCGCGGAGCCGGTCCGGGTCCTGGCCGCCCCCTTCGACGAGCAGTGGCTGATCCCGGACCACCGGCTGATCGACGCGGCCCGCCCGGAGCTGTGGCGGGTGGCGGACGAGCACCAGGTCTTCACGGTGGAGACGGGTGCCGAGGACCCGCTGCTGGCCACCTCGCTCCTGCCCACGCTCCGCACCGGCCGCGTCCGCCCGCTCCACCGCCGCCCCGGGGGTGCGGAACCGAACCTGGCCCCGGGCCTGCTGGACCACCTGGCGGACCGTCTGGGACCGCGCCCCACCGCACCCGACGTGCTGGCCTGGATCCTCGCCACGACCCGCCCCGACCTCACGGTCCCGCTCACCGGGGATCCGGAACTGTGGTCCACGGGCGTGGAGTTGGGCCGTCGCATGCTGTGGCTGATGCGCCGGGACGGCGAGCGCCCCAAGCTGCCGGGCGGCCGGCGCCCCTACGTCCGCGCACCGCTGCCCGCCCGCCCCCTGACCCTCGGCTACGACCGCGACGAGGAGAGCCTGCACCTCGACGAGGGCCTTATCTCCCCCGTCCCGCCCGAGGCCTGGGACTACGAGGTGGCCGGAGTCCGGGTCCTGGAGACGTGGTTCGCGACCCGCACGGCACCGGCCGAGCCGGGCACCCTCGCCGCGATCCGCCCGTCCGCCTGGCCGCAGTCCTGGACGTCGGAACTGCTGGAGCTGATCACCGTCCTCGCGCTGCTGGCGGAACTGAGGCCGCGGCGGGCCGAGTTGAAGATCACCTCCCCGGTCACGGCGGGCGACCTCCGGCACGCCGGCGTCCTTCCGGTCCCGGCCGCGGCCCGCCGCCCCGCCTCGGTCCTGGACCACCACGAGGAAGGCCCCGAGGGCCAGTTCACCCTGATCTGACCCCGGTCACGGCTCGGCGCCTCAGAGACGTCCACGCGGTTCGGACGTCGGCGACCAGGGGGTGCGGTAGCGCGGGGCCGACACGCCCGCGGCGAAGGCGTCGGCGCTCGCGGCGGAGGCGGTGACCCGCCAGTCGATCTCCCGGACCGCCTCGAACCAGACCACGCCGATGATCCCGGGGTGCCGGGGCAGTGAGCGGAACATCTCCGTGATCCACCGCGCCTTGCGGCCGGCCGCGTCCGTGGCGCCGACCTCGGTGATCACCAGCGGCTTGCGGGTGAGCCGGCGCAGCTGCCGCTCGGAGCCGGAGAAGATCCGGTCGAACGACTGGTAGTTCTCCATGCCCACGGTGCCGTAGTAGCCGGAGAGGCCCACCCAGTCCACGTACGCGTCGCCGGGGTAGAGCCGCCGGAGGGGCGTGGCGTTCTCGTAGTCCACATTGGGACTCCACACCCAGACCGCGTTGGCCGCACCCTCCTGTTCGAAGATGCGGTGCACATGCCGCCAGGCCCGCACGTACTCGCCCGGACGGTTGCCGTTGGACTGCTCGCACCACGGGTACCAGAAGCCGTTCATCTCGTGGGCGAGGCGGATCGCGACCGGATAGCGGAGGGCGGCGATGCCCCTCGCCCACGAGCGGATGTACGGGTCGAAGGCGCCGTCGGTGATCCGGGAGAGCCGGTAGGCGGGCTGCTCGCCCCGCAGCCGCGCCTGCCTCGCCTCCCTGCGGTGGTCCCAGGGCTCCCAGGCGAGCATGGGCATCATGCCGCGCCGGGCGATGTCGTCGATGCGCCCCGCGTCGAACCGGTCGTTCGCCCAGTCCTGGGAGAACTCGTAGACCTGCGGCCGGTGTCCGGTGCGGCGGGCGAAACGGGCCGCCTCCGACAGGTCGTGCAGGCCCTCGTCGGTCATGATGCCGACGAAGACCTGACCGCGCGGCGGGAACACCCCCCGTGGCCCGCCGGTCCCGGTGGGCCGGCTACCTGTCGTGGGCGGCAGCGCCGCGTCGATCGCCGCCGCGCGCCGCCGCTCCTGCTCACCCGCGAGATGCGGTCCGACCACGAACACATAGCCGCCCAGCAGCACCGCCAGCGCCCCGGTGAGCAGCCTGCTGACCGTGCGCCTCATCGTCCCTCCACCCGCCGGGCGAGGCCGGAGCCCCGGGTGGCCGCGGTGGCGGCGATGAGCGGCGGCAGCGCCCCCGCCAGCAGAGCCGGCACCGCCCACAGCCGCGGCGCCGGAGTGCGGTGGCCGAGGACGTAACTGGCCGCCAGCGGGGCCGCGACGAGCGCCGCCCAGACCAGATGGAGCCGGAAGGTGCGCAGCGAGTCGGCGCTGCGCAACTCGCCCTTGGCGGTCACCGCGTAGGCCAGCGGCCGGCGCAGCAGCGCGGACAGCGCCGCGGCCTCGTAGACCGGACCGGCGCACAGTGCCAGGACGAAGCCCCGCAGGCCGAGTTCGCGCCGCTCGTGCTCGGCGAGGTTGAAGCGGCGCAGCCAGCACCACAGCCACAGCCAGCCGCCCGTTCCGGCGGTCCACAGGGCCGGCCAGGTCGCCCCCTCCAGGCCCGGGGACATGACACCGAACAGCAGCGCCGAGGCGGTCGCCGCGGTGCCGAGGAACAGGGTGGCGGCCACGCTGGGGTAGTAGAACTGCACCAGGCGGTAGAGCAGCCGCTGGCGCCGGGCGAGCCGGATCCCCTCGGTGAGGCGGCGGCCCAGCCGGATCTCCCAGACCCCGTAGGCCCACCGCTTCTGCTGGTTGAAGTAGTCGGTCCAGGTGCTGGGCCCCTCGCCGACCGCGACCACGTCCGGGGTGTAGACGCCCTTCCACCGGTTGCCGGTGCCCGGGTTGACCGTGCCCTGGACCCGCATGCCGGTCAGGTGGTCCTCGATGATCGAGTCCTGGTAGCCGCCGATGCTCCGCCAGGCCGTGGTCCGGTACAGGTGGTTGGTGCCGATGAGCAGGGGCGCGTCCAGGCCGTTCCCGCCGCGTTCGACGATCCCGCTGAAGAGGTACTGCTGGACGGAGGCGCCGTGGGCGATCCAGTTGTCGTACATGTTGCCGTACACCTGGGGCGCGACGACGAACGCGACGTCGAGGTCGTGGAAGTAGCCGAGGGAACGCTCCAGGAAACAGGACAGCGGGACGTGGTCCGGGTCCATCTGGGCGACGACGTCGTAGCCGCGCTCGTGCTCGGCGCGCCACGCGTTGTGATTGCCGGCCTTGGTGCGGGCCCGGAAGATGCCCCAGGGCCGGTTGTACTCGGGGCGTCCCCTGCGCGTGAAGTGACGGACGCCGAGCCGGGCGGCCATGGCCCGTACGGCCGGGTCGTCGCCCTCGTCCAGGATCCACACGTCCACGCCGCCCCCGTAGTAGGTGACCCGGAGCATCGCCTCCAGGGTCCGCTCCACGACGGCCAGCGGCTCCTTGCTCGGCACGATGGTGGTGAGCATCGCCACCCGCAGTCCCGCGGGAGGCGTGAGCGGCAGCGGGTCCTTGGCGTGCCACGCGAACGTCCACACGGCGAAGACCTGCACCGCCTTGATGACCTCGATCGTGACGACCACGCAGAACGCGAGCCGGGCCAGGGCGAGCCGCCAGTCGCCGGCGCCGGCCGCCCCGGGTCCGGGTACGTGCCGGGGCAGCAGCAGCCAGCCGACGAGGGCCGCCCCGCTGAGCGCGGCGAGCGCGGCCAGCGCGGTGAGGACCGTCCGCTGGGCCGGGGTCAGCACCGACCGGAACCGTACTTCCACCGGGCCGCCCGGCGGTGGCGACAGCGGCCCGGTGATCCACGCGCAGCGCCGGTAGGCCGTCTGCGCCTCTTCCCTGTCCTTCGTGCCGGGTGCGGGCGGCCCGGGCCGGCCGTCCCGCTCGTGTCGAAGCCCGGAAACCGGCATCGGTCCTCCCCCGTTACCGTCTTCATGGCTCCGCAACGGGGCCTCCGGCCTTCGGGTCCGGCATGACTTCCCCCCCTTGTTGTTCATGATCCGGGGGGTGGTGTCACCGGGTCCGGAGGCATCGACGGACCGCTGATGAGGGGCTTGAGCACC
>NZ_JBSGDB010000367.1:0-9009 GCF_053602155.1 Streptomyces sp. NPDC004561 | reverse complement strand
CCGAGGCGGCCACCTCCGGCGGGCTGATCTGGCTGTTCCCTAGAATCGAACGCGTGAACGGTAACTATCCGCCGGCGCCTTCCGAGGGCGGGCCGAACCGTCGGCGCACCGCGTACGTCCATGCCGGAGGCCGCTCGCGCGCCGGCCGGCGCGACACGGGGGCCGGCCGGCACTCCATGGAGATCGGCCGGGAGCCGGCGGTGCGTGTGCTCACCGCAGGAGATGTCCCGGCAATCCCGCCGCGCAGGTCCGGCACCGTGCAGGGAATCCCCGAATGACCGGCCCGGGTGCGGGTCCGGCCGGTCCGGACGATGCTGGAGCCATGGCAGGGAAACGTCCCATCGTCGTGCACCTGCCCTCCCCGACCGGTGGCCGCCGGGTCCGGGTGGACGGCGAGATCCTCGGCCTCGCGCACAACGTGGGGGACCTGGTCGAGTTCCTGCGCCGGGCCGGGCTGGAGATCGAGCCGGAGCAGGTGGCCGACTCGCCGCTGATCGACTGGCGCGGGGTGGGACCGGACCGATGGGAAGCGGAGACGCGCACGTGAGGGCGGTGTCGCCTTCGCCCGGGCGCGGGCACACTGGCGGCATGCCCTCCCGACGCAGAACCTGTCCCGTGTGCCGCCGCGAAATCGCGGTCGTCGCCGGCCGCTTCGCGCGACACGACCCGCCCGGGGCACGGGAGAACCGCGAGCTCGTCTCCTGCGCGGGGTCACGGCAGCATGCGCAACTCGGGGCGGTCCAGCCGTCGTTGGACGGGTACGCCGTGCCGGACTTTCCCGGGCAGCTGCCCCTGTTCTGAGTTGGCCGGGTTCTGACGGGGCGGCAGCGGGTCCGAACCGTTCAACGCCCGGCCGTCGCTCTCAGTTCCCGGCCACCGACTTCACCGCGACCGACACCGGCGTCGAGCCGCTGATCAGCTCCAGCGTCAGGCCTGCCGTCGCCGACGTGTCCACCAGCTCCGCGATCACGGCCGCCACGTCGTCCCGCGGGATCGGGCCGCGCCCGGTGTGCGCCTCCAGTCGGACCAGGCCGGTTCCCGCGTCGTTCGTCAGCGCGCCCGGGCGCAGGATCGTCCAGTCCAGGGCCTCCTGGCGGCTGACGTACGCGTCGGCCTCGCCCTTGGCGCGCAGATACACGTCGAAGACGTCATCGCCCTGGTGCGCGGGGTCGGCGCCCATCGAGGACACCACCACGAAACGGCGTACGCGCGTGCGGACGGCCGCGTCCGCGAACAGCATCGCCGCGCCCTTGTCCACGGTCTCCTTGCGGGCCGTGCCGCTACCAGGGCCCGCACCGGCCGCGAACACCGCCGCGTCCGCGCCCTGCAGATGCGCCGCGACCTCCTCCACCGAGGCGGACTCCAGGTCGAGCAGGACCGGTTCGGCACCGGCCGTCCGCAGGTCGTCGCCCTGCTCGGCTTTGCGGATGATTCCCGCCACCTCGTCCCCACGCGCGGCGAGCAGACGCTCCAGCCGCAGCGCGATCTGACCATGACCCCCAGCGATGACAATGCGCATGTTTCCGACCGTACGCCCGAAGAGCCGCGCCCGCCGCACGACTTAACCGGCGTGGCCTGGGGTGACCCGGGCACTCGCGCACCGGAGCGCACCCGGCTCACGCGCCCCGGGCACACCGGGCCCACCGGCCTCGGGCGCACCGGACTCACCGCCCTCGGGAGCACCCGGATCGCCGTACCCGGCCCACCACCTTCGGGCACACCCCGACCGCCGTATCCGGCCCACCGCCCTCGGGCGCACCCGGATCACAGCCCCACGGGCCGCCCCCGGCTCACAGGCGCCAGGTGCGGCCCGCACCTGTCTCACAAGTACCAGCCCGCACCGGAATCACATGCGGGAGTCGCCGGTCACCCCGGGCGCCTCACCTTCGCCGCCTCACGACAGCTCTCCGCGCCCCTGGCGTGGCAGCCCCAGTTCCGCGGCGGCCGCCGAGTTGCAGTACTCGCGGACCGCGCTCGTACGCGCCACCACCCGCCCCCGGTGCACCACGATCCGGCTGTACGCCAGGGAGAGGGCGCCGGCCAGATGGTCGCCGCGTACGGCGAGGAGTTCGGCGGGGAAGCCCGCTTCCACGCGGACGTCCGGCAGGCCCAGGACCGCACGGGCCGAGGCGCTCACGCTGTCGTAGGCGTTCTCCGGGCGCAGCCCGTGGGCGGAGGCGAGGAGGTAGGCCGCCTCGAGGGGGTCGCCGCGGCCGACCGGGTTCGAGACGTCGCGCAGGGCGCCGCTGCCGGCGGCCACCCGGACCCCGGCCGCGCGCAGCAGCCGCACCGGAGCCATGCCCCGCCGGTCGCCGCCGCCGCAGCGGCCCTGCGGCAGGCACACCACCGTCACGCCGGCCGCCGCGAGCTGGTCCGCGGCACGGGAGGCGGCCTCCGCGGGCAGGCGCGCGAGACCGGCGCACGGCCCGATCGTCACGCCGGGGCGCAGGCCCCCCGCCATGGCGGCGAGCCGGGACAACCTGGCCGGGTCGGCGGCGTCCGTGTGCAGGTCCACCGGACAGCCGTGCTCGGAGGCCACCTCCAGGACCGCCTCCACGTAACCCGTGGGATCCGGGTCCAGGTCCGGGCAGCCGCCCACCACCGAGGCGCCCATCTTCACCGCGTCCCGCAGCATCGCGAGCCCGTCGGCGCCGGCCACACCCGTCAGCAGCCGGGGCATCGCGACCGTCGTCAGTTCCGCGAGCCCTCGCAGCGCCCGCCGCGCCTGCAGGACGGCACCGAGCGCGCCCAGGCCCTGGACGTCGCCCACGCGTACGTGCGCGCGTACCGCCGTCGCCCCGTGTCCGAGCTGCAGCAGCACCGACTCCGTCGCCCGGCGCTGGACCTCCTCGGGGGCGTACGAGACCGGACCGGGGTGCTCGCCGGACAGGGCGGTGTCGCCGTGGGCGTGCGGATCCGCCGGGGCGGGGAGCAGCAGGTAGCCGGTCAGGTCCACCCGCACGGCACCCGTCCCGGCCGGGGCCGGCGCGAGGCTGCCGGCGGTGCCCACCGCCTCGATGCGCCCGCCGCCCAGCCGTACGTCCACGGTCCGGCCGTCGGTGAGCCGCGCCCCGCACAGCAGGAGCCCTGCCGGATCGGACTGGCCCGAGGACCCCGACGAGTTCGACGGCGGTTGCGGCTGCGGCTGGCTGTCGGGCATCGCGCTCCAGGGTCGGGGCCGGGGCGGTGGGGCTCTGGGCACCTCGGCGTGCGCCGTCGGAGGCTCTGAGCGCCCAAGATCACACAGAGTGACTCGAGCCTAGGGTGGCGAGCCGCGCAGCTCGTGGAGGAGCGCAATAGTCGTACCGGCGTGGCCCACCACCGGCCGTACGCGCACCGCCGTACGCGCACCGCCGTACGTGCACCGGCCGTACCTGCGCTGCACCGGCCATACCTGTGCCGTCCGCCCGTGCGGCCCATCTCATCGGTGTCCACGGCCGCCGCACGGTCCCTGTCACGTCCGGCCGGATCCCACCCCCGCCCGAGACGACCACGCGCGCGTGCCCCACACCCGGTCCGTACGACCACGTGCGGACACGCGCGCGCGTGCCCGCATCCGCCGGGCCCCGCATCACACCCTCCGGACCCACCTCCTCGCCCGGCCCATCGCCGTTTCCCGGGGTGTGCGAGGCGACGGAGAGTGCTGGGAAGTGGGGTGCGGCGGGCGCGGGGATACGGATTTGGGCGAACGGCTGCGGACCGTGTAATGTCTTCATCGCTCGCCCCAATAGCTCAGTCGGCAGAGCGTCTCCATGGTAAGGAGAAGGTCAACGGTTCGATTCCGTTTTGGGGCTCTGGTGGGAGAGGTTCCCGTCGCAAGGCGGGGCTGATCTCATCAAAGCGGTGTAGCTCAGTCGGTAGAGCAAGCGGCTCATAATCGCTGTGTCACCGGTTCAAGTCCGGTCACCGCTACTGACAGTAGCCGATTGTGGGGTCGGTCCTTCGATCGGCTACTCTTTCTTGCGTTAAATCAGTCCATCCGTTCGTCTTAGGAGCACTCACGTGGCTGCCACCGACGTCCGCCCGAAGATCACGCTGGCCTGCGTGGAGTGCAAGGAGCGGAACTACATCACCAAGAAGAACCGGCGTAACAACCCGGACCGTCTTGAGATGAAGAAGCACTGCCCGCGTTGCAACGCGCACACCGCGCACCGCGAGACGCGATAAAAGGCTCGTTCACGAGGCCGTCCCCTTCCGAGGGGGCGGCCTCGTGGCGTTTCCCCGGTTGGTTTCGGGCTAATTTGGGGCCATCACAGCAGACATCAGGAGGTGCCGGGCCATGGCGCTCGATCAGTCCTTCGTGGGACGGACCTATCCGCCCACCGCGCCCTACGAGGTGGGCCGGGAGAAGATCCGCGAGTTCGCCGAGGCGGTCGGCGAGGCCAACCCGGTGTACACGGACCCGGAAGCCGCCAAGGCGTTCGGGCACCCCGATGTGATCGCTCCGCCGACCTTCGTGTTCTCCATCACGTTCCGCGCCGCCGGGCAGGTCGTCGAGGACCCGCAGCTCGGTCTGGACTACAGCCGCGTGGTGCACGGCGACCAGAAGTTCGCCTACGTCCGCCCGGTGCGCGCCGGCGACCGGCTCACGGTCACCTCCACCATCGAGGCCATCAAGTCCCTCGCGGGCAACGACATCCTGGACATCCGCGGTGAGGTGCACGACGAGGCGGGCGAGCACGTCGTGACCGCCTGGACCAAGCTCGTGGCCCGCGCGGCCGAGGAGGCGTGAGCACCTGATGACGGCGAACATCGCGTACGGCGACGTCGAGGTCGGCACCGAGCTGCCGGCGCAGACCTTCCCCGTGACCCGTGCCGCGCTCGTGCGCTACGCGGGCGCCTCTGGGGACTTCAACCCGATCCACTGGAACGAGAAGTTCGCCAAGGAGGTGGGCCTTCCGGACGTCATCGCGCACGGCATGTTCACCATGGCCGAGGCGATCCGCGTGGTCACCGATTGGATCGGGGACCCCGGGGCGGTCGTGGAGTACGGCGTCCGCTTCACCAAGCCCGTCGTCGTGCCCAACGACGACACGGGCGCCCTGATCGAGGTCAGCGGCAAGGTCGCGGCCAAGCTCGACGACAACACCGTGCGCGTGGACCTGACGGCGACCAGCGGCGGCCAGAAGGTGCTGGGCATGTCCCGGGCGGTCGTACGACTGGCCTGACAGGCCGGCTTCGTGGTCCGGGGTAAGGGGCGTTCTCCATGGCGGGGCGCCCCTTACGCGTACAGCGCACCGCTTGCTCGACTCATACAGCGCACCGCTTACTCGTACCGGCGCACCGCACAGCACGCCTTGCCAAGTTAGTGATTGAGTACTAACTTAGCCGCATGCCCAGGATGAGTGCAGAGGAGCGGCGCGAGAGCGTCATCCGTGCGGCGATGGACGAGTTCGGTCGTGGCGGCTACTACGGCACGTCCACCGAGGCGATCGCCAAGCGGGTCGGGGTCTCGCAGCCCTATCTCTTCCGGCTCTTCCCGGGGAAGAAGGCGATCTTCCTGGCGGCGGCGGAACGCTGCATGGAGGACACCGTCCGGATGTTCACGGAGGCCGCCGACGGACTGTGGGGCGAAGAGGCCCTGCACGCCATGGCGAACGCGTACACCGAGGCCATCGCGGAGCGGCCCTCGCGGCTGCTCATGCAGATGCAGATGTACCTGGCCGTCTCGGCCGCCGAGGAAGAGGGCGACCACGAGTTCGGGGAAGCGGTGCGCGCCGGCTGGATGCGGCTGTGGGACGCCGTCCACGTGCCGCTGGGTGACGACAGCAACGAGACGACCGGCTTCATGGCGTCCGGGATGCTGATCAACTGCCTGGTCGCCATGGGCTTTCCGCCTGGGCACCGGGTCTGGGAGGGGCTGTACCCGTCGGCGCGGCTGACGGGCCGGCTGGAGAAGTAGCGGGAGAAGGCGGGTGCGCTCGCCTTTTTCTGGGCGCAAAAGTTAGTGATCAATAACTAATCCGGTTGCATCACCTCTGGGGGAGCGATGTCACAGCAGACCGAAACACCGGGCACCACGGCCCGCGGCAGCACCGCCTGGGCCCTTCTCATCACCAGCGTCGCCGGCTTCATGGCGGCCCTCGACAACCTCGTCGTCACCACCGCCCTGCCCTCGATCCGCAAGGACCTCGGCGGGGCGCTGGACGATCTGGAGTGGACCGTGAGCGCGTACACGCTCACCTTCGCCGTCCTGCTGATGTTCGGCGCCGCGCTCGGTGACCGGTTCGGGCGCAGGCGGCTGTTCATCGCCGGACTCGCCGTCTTCACCGGCGCCTCCGCCGCCGCGGCCATGGCGCCCGGCATCGGCTCCCTGATCGCCGCCCGCGCGGTCCAGGGCGTCGGCGCGGCCGTGATGATGCCGCTCACCCTGACCCTGCTGACCGCGGCCGTGCCCGCCGCCAGGCGCGGGACGGTCTACGGCATCTGGGGCGCCGTCAACGGACTCGCCGTCGCCTCCGGACCCCTCATCGGCGGCAGCCTCACCGAGCACGTCTCCTGGCACTGGATCTTCTGGCTGAACGTCCCGCTCGGCCTGATCGTGCTGCCGCTCGCCCGTCTGCGCCTCGCCGAGTCCCACGGCATCGGCGCCCGGCTCGACATCCCCGGCACACTGCTCGCCAGCGGCGGACTCTTCGGGATCGTGTACGGGCTGGTGCGCGGCCCCGTCGACGGGTGGACCGGCGCCCTCGTGCTGACCGGCCTGATCGCGGGCACCGCGCTGCTCGCCGGCTTCGTCCGCCACGGGATCCGCAGCAAGAACCCCATGCTGCCGATGCGGCTGTTCCGCTCCCGCGCCTTCGCGGGCATCAACGCCGCGAGCCTGCTGATGTTCCTGGGGATGTTCGGCTCGATCTTCCTGCTCAGCCAGTACATGCAGGGCGTGCTCGGCTACTCGCCCACCGAGGCGGGCCTCAGGATGCTGCCGTGGACCGGCATGCCGATGATCGTCGCGCCGATCGCCGGGATGCTGTCCGACCGCATCGGCGGCCGCCCGGTCGTCGCCGCGGGCCTCTTCCTCCAGGCCGTCGGCCTCGGCTACATGGCCGCCGTGGCCACCGTGGACGCCTCCTACGCCGCCCAGCTGCCCGCCCTCGTCGTCAGCGGCATCGGCATGGCCCTGTACTTCGCCCCGGCCGCCAACCTGGTGATGTCCAGCGTCCGCCCGCAGGAGCAGGGCATCGCCTCCGGTGCGAACAACGCCCTGCGCGAGGTCGGCGGGGCGCTCGGCATCGCGGTCATGTCGTCGATCTTCTCCGCCCGCGGAGGCTACGAGTCCGCGCAGGCCTTCGTGGACGGTCTGCGGCCCGCCCTGGTCACCGGCTCGGCGATGGTCGCACTCGCCGCACTCGCCGCCCTGGTGATCCCGGCCCGCCGGAGCGCCGCGCGGACCGCCGCGAAGACCGGTGAGGCGCCCGCGCCGGTCCTGGAGACCAGCTCCCGCTGACCCGGAACCTCCCGCTGACCTCGAACCTCTCGCCGACCCGGAACCTTCCGCAAGGAGCCCGTGATGCCCACGCTTCCCTGGACCGTCCCGAACCCGGCGCCCCCCGGTGCCGAGGTGCACGTGTTCGCCTCCCGCTTCGAGACCCGCACCCTGTGGGGCGCCCTGCGCTTCCTCGCCCGCACCCCGGCGGTGTGGCGGCAGATCGGCCACGCGCGCGGCGCCTACGGGGCCTCCCTCAGGGCCCGGCCCCTGCGGCGGACCTTCTGGACGCTGTCCGCGTGGGAGTCGGCCGAGGCGCTGAAGGCCTTCGCCCACTCCGGCGCTCACCGGCCGATCTCCGGCGCGCTCTCCTCCCAGATGCGCGACGTCGTCTTCGCCACCTGGCGGACCACCAGCGACGAACTTCCGCTGAGCTGGGAGGAGGCGTTCCGGCGACTGTCGTAGACCGCCTGGCGGCCGCCCACGACGCACGCACGCGCGCGTGGCCCTCGGAAGGGGGCCACGCGCGCGTGCCTCTTCTTCCCGTGCGGGTGCCGCCGACGCGGGCGCCATCTGCGTACGGGAGCCGTCGGTGCGCGGGAGCCGCGTGCGTACAGGGCTGTCGGAGCCGTCTCGTAGTCTTGGGGCCGTGCAGGTACTCCACGACGCCCCCCTTGCCCCGCTGACCACCTTCCGGCTCGGCGGTCCCGCGACGCGGCTGGTCACCGCCGTGACCGACGCCGAGGTGATCGACGCCGTCCGCGAGGCCGACGACAACGGGACGCCGCTGCTGGTCATCGGCGGCGGATCGAACCTGGTCATCGGCGACAAGGGCTTCGACGGCACCGCCCTGCGCATCGCCACCCGCGGTGTCGAACTGCGCGGCACCACGCTGGAGCTGGCGGCCGGCGAGGTCTGGACGGACGCCGTCGCCCGCACGGTCGAGGCCGGGCTCGCCGGCGTCGAGTGCCTGGCCGGGATCCCCGGGTCGGCGGGCGCCACGCCGATCCAGAACGTGGGCGCCTACGGCCAGGAGGTCTCCTCCACCATCACCGAGGTGATCGCCTACGACCGGCGCGCCGGTGAGACCGTCACGCTGACGAACGAGGAGTGCGCCTTCTCCTACCGGCACAGCCGCTTCAAGGCCGACCCCGAGCGCTACGTCGTGCTCCGCGTCCGCTTCGAGCTGGAGGACGCCGGCGGCCTGTCCGCGCCCGTGAAGTACGCCGAGGCGGCCCGTGCGCTCGGTGTCGAACCCGGGGACCGGGTGCCGCTGGCCGACGCCCGCGAGACCGTGCTGAAGCTGCGCGCCGGAAAGGGCATGGTCCTGGCCCCGGAGGACCACGACACCTGGTCGGCCGGCTCCTTCTTCACCAACCCGATCCTCACCGAGGCGCAGTTCGCCGCCTTCCACGCGCGCGTGCACGAGCGGCTGGGGGCGGACGTCCAGCCGCCCGCGTACCCGGCGGGCGACCGCACCAAGACCTCCGCGGCCTGGCTGATCGACAAGGCGGGCTTCACCAAGGGCTACGGCACCGGGCCCGCCCGCATCTCCACCAAGCACACGCTCGCCCTCACCAACC
>NZ_JBSGDB010000366.1:0-9026 GCF_053602155.1 Streptomyces sp. NPDC004561 | reverse complement strand
CCTGGTCTCCAAGTCGGGCACCCTCACCTACCAACTCATGCGCGAACTGCGGGACATCGGCTTCTCCACCTGCGTCGGCATCGGCGGCGACCCGGCCTCCAGGACTGCGGTCGTTACTCCTGCGCTGGTCAGCCGATGAGCCGCCGAGAGTCCGGCGATTCCGGCTCCCACGATGACGACGTCCACCTGGTACGCGGGCTCAAGCACGAGGCCCCTCCTGTGGTTGCGCGGCCGGTGGAGACGTCATGCCCCCAACAGGCTCCAGGGATACCCGAGTTCGGGTCGAGTATCGGGCGCGCGATCGGTCATAAGCAGTCGCGCATCAACAGGGCACGGTCGCATTGAGGTCGCATACGGTCACATCCGTTCCCCCGAGCCGCACCGCTTCCGGCCGCCCGGCCGCGCGGGGGCGGAGCGGAAGTCCGGTGCGGCGCGCGCGGCGGCCGCCTTAGGGTGATCGCCATGCCCGAGCCGCACATACGCATCGCCCTGCCCGCCGACGAGGCGGACCTCGCGCTCCTCGACCGGACCACCTGGTCCCCCCTGCACGCGGTGATGCCCGAACCGCAGCCGCCGTACGAGCCGTTCTTCGACGAGCGCCACCCCCCGGACCAGTACCTGGTCGCCGAGCTGGAGGGGCGCGTCGCCGGCTACCTCCGCCTCGCCCGACCGACCCCGCTCGCCTCGAACGCGCACGTTCTGGCGATCCAGGGCTTCGTCGTCGCGGAGGAGGCACGCGGGCGGGGGCTCGGGCGGGCCCTGATCCGGGCCGCCGTCGCGCACGCGCGCGGGCGCGGCGCGCGGCGCCTCACCCTCCGCGTGCTCGGGCACAACACCCCGGCCCGCAAGCTCTACGAGTCCGAGGGGTTCGCCGTCGAGGGCGTCCTGCCGGAGGAGTTCCTGCTCGACGGCGCGTACGTCGACGACGTCTTCATGGGCCGCGCCCTGTGACGCCCGCGCCCCGGCTCCCGGGGCCCGGCGGCTAGGAACTGACCAGCTTGCCCGTGTCCACCGCTCTGGTCGCCGTGGCCGCGCGCCGTCCGTCGCCCGTCACCTCGGACGCCGTGAGCGCGTACCCCGTCTCGTTGTCCGAGGTGGAGCGGGCGAACACCACCCCGAACACCCGCCCCTTCGTGGTCAGCAGCGGGCCGCCGGAGTTGCCGGGCCGGACCGTCGAGCGGATCGAGTAGATCTCCCGGGTGACCGCGCCGTCGTTGTAGATGTTCTGCCCGGTCGCCCGCAGCCGGCTCCCCACCGTCGCCGCCTGCAGATTCAGGCCGCCGTCCTGCGGATAGCCCGCGACCACCGCCGAGGCGCCACGCTTGGCACCGGTGTCGAAGTGCAGCACCGGGGCGCGCAGCCCGGGCACGTACAGCACCGCCACGTCCCGGTCGGCGTCGAAGAGCACCACCCGGGCCGGGTACGACCGCCCGACCCCGCCCACCCGGACGCTCGGGTGGTCGATGCCCGCCACCACGTGCGCGTTGGTCATCACATGCCGGGACGCGTAGACGAAGCCGCTGCCCTCCCGGCCCTCGTCGCCCGAGGCGCCCTCGACCTTCACCGTGCTCACCTTGGCGGCGTTCGTCGCGGCGGGCGTGACGCTGTCGCCGGTGGGCCGGGCCACCTGGGCCGTCGACTCGTTCTCGAACGGGTTGAAGACCTGCGGGAAGCCCGCCTCGGTCAGCGCGGACGTCGCCCGGGAGAACCACGCGGGCGTGGTGTCCGGCATCGCCTGCTGCACCGCGCCCAGCAGCGTCGAGTTCCGGATCGCCGTCGTCAGGGCCGGCGACGGGGCCGCGCTCAGCACGCTCGCCGCCACCCAGGCGACGATGAGCACCGCGACCGAGTTGGCCGCCGCGCCCCCGATCCCGTCCACCACGCGCAGCGGACCCCGGTCCAGCTCCCCGCGCAGCCGCAGCGCGAGCCGGCCCGCCAGCTCGTGCCCCACGACGGCGGGCACCAGCACCGTGAGCAGGGCGAGCACCGTCGCCGTCGCCGTCCCGCGCGCCACCAGGCCGGTGACCCACGGCAGCGCCCACACGCCGATGACGGCGCCGCCGACGAACCCGGCCAGCGACACGCATCCGGCCACCAGCCCGCGCCGGTAACCGGACGCCGCGTAGACGAGGACCACCAGCACAAGCACCAGGTCGAGCAGGTCCACGGAGCCGCCTTTCTCTAGGACTCCTCAGTACGGACGGGAAGGGCCCGCTGATCAGTCACAGCCCGGGTGCGGCCGCCGGACGGCGAACCGGCCACGTATGTGTGTACCCCCTGAAACGTCCCGGACCAGGACGATGGTTCCACCAGGTGGCACAACGCACATCGCGGGCGGTGCGAATCGGTCCGAGAGTGGGACCATGTCTGCCGTCCGAAGATCATCGGGAGCACGCGGTCCGCGCCCGTCGCGGATACCGCGGCTCCCCGGCCCCGTGCTGGTCCTGCTGGGGTCCCTGCCCGGTCTGATGGCCCTCGTGGCGATGGCCCTGTGGGCACACGGCATGGAGCGGCCCGCCTCGGTCCCCATCGACCGGCAAGCCGCGCTCGGCCTGGACCGGTCCGGCTCGTCCCGCGCACGGACCGCCCACAGCGCCGCCCGGCCGCGCATCGTGCCCCGCTCCGCCTGGCTGGACAGCACCACCGGGCACACCCAGCCGCCCCCGCGCTACGACGACAAGGTGGTCGCGGTCTTCATCCACCACACGGACTCGCCCAACGGCTACAAGTGCGCCGACGCGCCCAGCGTCATCCGCCACCTGTACACCGGCCAGACCGGCGCCCGGAGCTGGGACGACCTCGGCTACAACTTCGTCGTAGACCGCTGCGGCGCCATCTACGAGGGCCGCGCCGGAGGCGTCGACCGGCCCGTCACCGGCGCCCACGCCCAGGGCTTCAACCACCGCACCGCCGGCATCGCCGCCCTCGGCACGTTCACCGCGGGCGTCCCCGTGCCGCGCGCCATGACCGACGCCATAGCCGCCCTGGCCGCCTGGAAGCTCGGTCTCTCCGACATCGACCCGCGCGGCCGTGTCCGCCTGGTCTCCAGCAACGGCCGCAGCCGCTACAAGGCGGGCACCGCCGTCACCCTGCCCGCGGTGGCCGGCCACAGCGACGGCTACATGACGAGCTGCCCCGGCGCCGCCCTCAGCGCCAAGCTCCCCGCGATCAGGGAGGCGGCCGCCCGGCTGCAGGGCCGGCGGCCCACAGCGACACCACAGGCGACTCGCAGCCTGCTCCGATCCCCGAGTCCTACGGTCGTGCCCCACAGCAGCCGACCGGCACCGAGGACGGGGAAGCGATGAACGGTCGTACACAGCAGCACGCCGAGGCGGCCCGGCGGTCCGCGCCGGGCTCTTTGTGGGCCCGGGCGGCGCGCAGGCCCTGGACCGTGGTCTGCGTCGTCGCCGCGGTCGTGGTGGGGCCCGCCGCCGGCACGGCCTCGGCGCTCGACCGGGCCAACGCGGCACCGCCGCTGAACGTCCCGGAGCACGAGGCGGATCAGTCCTTGAAACGCTCCCAGAGCCTCGGATAGCGCTCGGCGAGGGCCGCCTCGTTCTCCAGGTCGATCGGCGTGCCCTCCGGTTCCGCGGGCATCGGCGCGATGCCGAGATCAGGGGCGACGGTGCCGGTGAGCTGCTCGTACGCCTCGTCCGCCGCGTACCCCAGCTCCTCGCCGTCGCCGTCGATCTCCTCGTCGAAGTCGCCCAGCAGCTCCGCCAGCGAGTCCGGGTCGTGCAGGGCGCCCTCGAACACCTCCCGGCCCTGGCCGATCAGCCAGCACCGGAAGAAGTCGAACGCGTCGTCGCTGGCCCCGTCGAGGAGCACCCAGGCGGCGCCCCACAGGTCCCAGCGGTAGCCGCGGTTGTAGCGGGCCTCGAAGTGCCGGGCGAAGTCCAGGACCTGCTCGGGGTCCAGCTGGAGCAGCCGGTCCACGAGCAGTTCGGCCTGCTCCTCGGGGTCGCCCTCGGCGGCCTCGCGGGTGGAATCGACCAGGTCCCAGAACTCCGTCTCGTCCATCACGGCACCAGCATCGGGCCTGTACCGGTGGGGCGCACGCGGAGTACGGCGGTCAGCGGGCGGATCGTTATCAGGCGTCCGTCGGCCGATGCCGGGCGTCCGGTCCCCGGTACAGCCGGGCGAGTCTGGCCGCGTCCCGCGCGAACCGCACCCGCAGATCTTCCGGCGCCAGCACCTCCACGTCCGGTCCGAGCGCGGTCAGCTGGGCGTGCGCGACCTCCTCCGACTCCACGGGCAGGGTCGCCGTCACCCACCCCTCGGCGTCCGGCCCGTCCGCCCCGCCGAGCGCCTCGCGCGCCGACAGCGGGTCGACGGCGTACGGCAGCCCGCGCACGCCCTGCGGAGACAGCCGTACGACGACCTCGGCGCGCAGGATCGACCGCGCGAACCGCTCGGCCTGGGCCGCCCAGTGACCGGGCAGGTCGAAGTCCTCGTCCCGGTGGAAGCGGGTGCCGGCCGGTTCCACGGCGGTGAACCGGTCGATGCGGTACGTCCGGAAGACACCCGCCTGCGGCACCCGCGCGCACAGGTACCAGGCCCCCGCCTTCAGCACCAGCCCGTACGGCTCCAGCGACCGCTCCGCCTCCGTGTCCCCGCGCCGGTACCGGGCGGTGACGCACCGGTCGTCCCACACCGCCTCGGCGATCGCCGGCAGCAGCGCGGGGGTCTCCGGCTCGCGGAACCAGGCAGGCGCGTCCAGATGGAACCGCTGGGCCGCCGTACGGGGAGCGTCCCGCAGGGACGGCAGCAGCGCCGCCGACACCTTCAGCCGGGCCGCCGACGCCACGTCCGCCAGCCCCATCTCCCCGAGCGCCCCCGGCACCCCGCTCAGGAACAGCGCCTCCGCCTCGCTCCTCGCGAGCCCGGTCAGCCGTGTGCGGTATCCGCCGACCAGCCGGTACCCGCCGGCCCGGCCCCGGTCCGCGTACACCGGGACCCCCGCCTCCGACAGCGCCTGGGCGTCCCGTGCCACGGTCCGCTCCGACACCTCCAGCTCCCGCGCCAGCTCGGCGGCGGTCATGGAGGGCCGGGACTGGAGCAGGAGCACCATCTTGATGAGGCGGGCGGCGCGCATGCGTTCATGATGCCGGGGGGCACCGACAGAGCCGCCCGCAGACGGAAGAAGGGGTACGGCGGCCGCCGTACCCCTTCACTCCTCACCGGACCGTGACGGTCACAGCCCGTACTTCTCGCGGGCTTCCTTCACGGACGTCGCCTTGACCTCGCCGCGCCGGGCGAGCTGGGCCAGGGCCGCGACGACGATCGACGGGGCGTCGACGCCGAAGTGGCGACGGGCGGCCGCACGGGTGTCCGACAGGCCGAAGCCGTCGGCGCCCAGCGAGGACCAGTCCTGCTCGACCCACTGCGCGATCTGGTCCGGGACCTGGCGCATGTAGTCGGAGACGGCCAGCACCGGGCCCTCGGCGCCCTGGAGCGCCTGGCGGACGAACGGCACGCGCTCCTCGCCGCGCAGCAGCGCCGCGTCGGCGTCCATCGCGTCCCGGCGCAGCTCGCCCCAGGAGGTCGCGGACCACACGTCGGCGGCCACGCCCCACTCGTCGGCGAGCAGCTTCTGGGCCTCCAGGGCCCAGTGGATGGCCGTGCCGGAACCCAGCAGCTGGATGCGCGGGGCGTTGGCCGGGACGGTCACCCCCGCGGACTCCGCCGTGTTGAACCGGTACAGGCCCTTGACGATGCCCTCGTCGATGCCGAGGCCCTGCGGCTTCGCGGGCTGCGGCAGCGGCTCGTTGTAGACCGTCAGGTAGTAGAAGACGTTCTGGTCCTCGCCCGGCTTGGCCTCGCCGTACATCCGGCGCAGACCCTCACGGACGATCACCGCGATCTCGTAGGCGAACGCGGGGTCGTACGACAGCGCCGCCGGGTTGGTCGCGGCGATCACCGGGGAGTGGCCGTCGGCGTGCTGCAGGCCCTCGCCCGTCAGCGTCGTACGGCCCGCCGTCGCGCCGACGAGGAAGCCGCGGCCGAGCTGGTCGCCGAGCTGCCACATCTGGTCGGCGGTGCGCTGCCAGCCGAACATCGAGTAGAAGATGTAGAACGGGATCATCGCCTCGCCGTGCGTCGCGTACGCGCTGGACGCGGCGATGAAGTCGGCCATCGAACCGGCCTCGGTGATCCCCTCGTTGAGGATCTGGCCGTTCTTGGCCTCCTTGTAGTACATCAGCTGGTCGCGGTCGACCGGCTCGTACGTCTGGCCCTTGGGGGAGTAGATCCCGAGCGACGGGAAGAGCGACTCCATGCCGAAGGTGCGTGCCTCGTCGGGGACGATCGGCACCCAGCGCCTACCGGTCTCCTTGTCGCGGACGAGGTCCTTGACCAGGCGGACGAAGGCCATGGTGGTGGCCACGTTCTGCGAGCCGGAGCCCTTGTCGAAGGCGGCGAAGGCCTTGTCGGCGGGGGCGGGCAGCGGGGCCAGCGCGTGGGTGCGGCGGGCCGGGGCGGGGCCGCCGAGGGCCGCGCGGCGCTCCTGGAGGTAGCGGACCTCGGGGGAGTCGGCGCCGGGGTGGCCGTAGGGGACCACGCCGTCGGCGAAGTCGCTGTCCTTGATCGGCAGGCCGAGCAGGTCGCGCATCGTCTTGAACTCGTCCACCGTCAGCTTCTTCATCTGGTGGTTGGCGTTCTTCGACGCGAAGCCCTCGCCGAGGGTGTGGCCCTTGACCGTCTGGGCCAGGATCACGGTCGGCGCGCCCTTGTGCTCGACGGCGGCCTTGTACGCGGCGTAGACCTTGCGGGCCTCGTGACCGCCGCGCGAGAGGTGGAAGCACTCGAGGATCTTGTCGTCGCTCAGCAGCTTCGCCATCTCGGCGAGCGCCGGGTCCTTGCCGAAGAAGTCCTCGCGGATGTAGGCGGCACCACGGGTCTGGTACGTCTGCACCTGCGCGTCCGGTACCTCGCGCAGCCGGCGTACGAGCGCGCCGGTGGTGTCGAGGGCGAACAGCTCGTCCCAGGCGGAGCCCCACAGGGTCTTGATGACGTTCCAGCCGGCACCGCGGAACTGGGCCTCCAGCTCCTGCACGATCTTGAAGTTGGCGCGGACCGGGCCGTCGAGGCGCTGCAGGTTGCAGTTGATGACGAAGGTGAGGTTGTCGAGCTCCTCACGGGCGGCGAGCGCGATGGCCGCCGTCGACTCGGGCTCGTCCATCTCGCCGTCGCCGAGGAACGCCCACACGTGGGAGGCGGAGACGTCCTTGATGCCGCGGCTGGTCAGGTAGCGGTTGAAGCGCGCCTGGTAGATCGCCGACAGCGGGCCGAGGCCCATGGAGACCGTCGGGAACTCCCACAGCCAGGGCAGCCGGCGCGGGTGCGGGTACGACGGCAGGCCGTTGCCGCCGGCCTCCTGGCGGAAGTTGTCGAGGTGCGCCTCGTCGAGGCGGCCGTCGAGGAAGGCGCGGGCGTAGATGCCGGGGGAGGCGTGGCCCTGGATGTACAGCTGGTCGCCGGAGCCGTCGCCCTCCTTGCCCTTGAAGAAGTGGTTGAAGCCGGTCTCGTAGAGCCAGGCCGCGGAGGCGAAGGTGGCGATGTGGCCGCCGACGCCGTGCTTCGCGCCCCGGGTCACCATCGCGGCCGCGTTCCAGCGGTTCCACGCGGTGATACGGGCCTCCATCTCCGGGTCGCCGGGCAGGCCCGGCTCGGCGGAGGTGGGGATGGTGTTGACGTAGTCCGTCTCGAGCAGCTTCGGCAGCGCGATGCCGCCCGCCTCGGCGCGTTCCAGCGTGCGGCGCATCAGGTATGCGGCGCGGTGCGGCCCGGCCTCCCTGGCGACGGCGTCGAGGGAGGCCTGCCACTCGGCGGTCTCCTCGGGGTCGCGGTCCGGGAGCTGGTCGAGCGCGCTCAGCTGGATGGCGTTGGGGTCGGTCATGTCGCCGCCTTCCTCAGTCGAAGGGGGTTCCCTCACAGGCAAGGGTTCGGGGGTGCCCTAGGTCTTTGGCAGGACAGGGCAGGTGACTTCGGTGGAAGTCCGTCGCGACTGTAACTCCCTGATCGATGATCGATCAAAGGGTTGAGGACGAAAACCTCTTGATTTCGAGAAAGTAGGCACCCGGTGCCTTTGAAATGGGCACCGGGTGCCGTGTTTGATCAGGGTTTTCGCAGGTGAGCGCAGGTATGCTCGACTGCGTCAGGCACGCGGGGCGCAGCCCAGCACATGGGCCTTCACCAGCTCGGCGATTCGCGGATCCCGCCGCTTGAAGGCCTGCACCAGCTCCTCGTGCTCCTCCGCGTACGACTGCTGCACCGTGCCCAGCCAGCGGATCGACAGGGCCGTGAAGACCTCGATGCCGAGGCCCTCCCAGGTGTGCAGCAGCACCGAGTTGTCCGCCGCGCGCACCAGTTCGCGGTGGAAACCGACCGTGTGGCGCACCTGGGCCGTGCCGTCGGCCTCGCGGTCGGCCTCGTACAGGGCCAGGACGTGGGGCTCCAGGGCCGAGCAGTCCACCGCGAGACGGTCCGCCGCCAGCTCCGCGGCGATGGCCTCCAGGCCCGCCCGGACGGGGTAGCTCTCCTCCAGGTCCGCCGCCGTCAGATTGCGTACCCGGACGCCCTTGTTCGGCGCGGACTCGATCAGCCGCAGGGACTCCAGCTCGCGCAGGGCCTCCCGGACCGGTGTCTGGCTGACCTCCAGCTCGGTGGCGATGCGCCGCTCCACGATCCGCTCACCCGGCTGCCAGCGCCCGCTGACGATCCCCTCCACGATGTGCTCGCGGATCTGCTCGCGCAGCGAGTGGACGACGGGCGCGGTCATGAGGGGCTCCTCCCGGGGGCTGACGTTTAGACAATACGGCGGGTTCGCTCCGCGGGTAGGGCGCGTGGGGGTGCTTTGGTGCAGGTGAGACGAGCCTTACACGGCGTAGAGCTGGGCAAAGAGCGCCTAACGGCCCGGTCCGTGCGTTGTCGCAGCGCGCCGGCATGAAGTTCCCCATGCCCAAGGAGCAGACGGGCTCCACCGGCCTGTCCGGCCAGCGCGGCTACCTCGTCGAGGCGGTCAAGCA
>NZ_JBSGDB010000365.1:0-9061 GCF_053602155.1 Streptomyces sp. NPDC004561 | reverse complement strand
GTGCCCCCTGCCGGACGGTCCGAACCGTCAGCCCGCCTGGCCGCCCCGCAGCGCGGACACCGCGCTCCTCGCCGCCTTGATGGCCCCCGTGTTGAACTCACCGCGGGGCCGGGCCCGGAGGGCGGTTTCCGGGTGGTGGCACGGCTGCCGCTGGGCGCGTCGGCCGCGAGCGCGGTGGAGGTGCGATGACCATCCGGGTGGTGCTCGCCGACGACCAGCCGCTGGTGCGGTCCGGTCTGCGGGTGCTCATGGCCGACCAGCCCGACCTGGAGGTCGTCGGTGAGGCCGCCACCGGGGCCGAGGCGGTACGGCTGGCCGGGGAACTCGGCCCCGACGTGGTGGTGATGGACATCCGGATGCCCGGCATGGACGGGATCGAGGCCACGCGCCGGATCACGGCCTCACCGTCGGGGGCCCGCGTCCTCGTCCTGACCACCTTCGACGAGGACGAGCACGTCCACGGGGCGCTCCGGGCCGGTGCGAGCGGTTTCGTGGTGAAGGACATGGCGCTCGACGACATCCTCGCGGCGCTCCGCGTGGTCGCGACCGGCGACGCGCTGCTCGCGCCGGCTGTGACGCGCCGTCTGATCGCGGACTTCCTCGCGCGGCCCACGGCTGTCCCGGAGCGCGCCCCACGGCCGGTCGAGGGTCTCACCGAGCGGGAACGGGAGGTGCTGACCCTGGTGGGACGGGGCCGGTCGAACGCCGAGATCGCGGAGGACCTGTTCATCACGGTGGCCACCACCAAGTCGCACGTCTCCCGGCTGTTCACCAAGCTGGGCGCCCGGGACCGGGTGCAACTCGTGATCACCGCCTATGAGACGGGGCTGGTCACCCTCCCGGGCTGAGCGGGCTCGCGCGGCCTCGCGATCGCCAACCCGCGCCGTCCGGAAAGGAGTTGCGGGTCCTTCGGGCGGAGCCGGATGATCAGGCGCATGCCGACCCTCACCACAGCCGACGGTACGCGGCTCGCCTACCACCTGCGGGGCGAGGGCGAGCCCCTCGCCGTCCTGCCCGGCGGGCCCATGCGCGCCTCCGCCTACCTCGGGGACCTCGGCGGGCTGACCGCGCGGCGCCGGCTGGCCCTGCTGGACCTGCGGGGCACCGGTGCGTCCGGGGCGCCCGCGGACCGGGCGACGTACCGCTGCGACCGGATGGTCGAGGACGTGGAGGCGTGGCGCGGCCACCTGGGCCTTGAGCAATTGGATCTGCTCGCCCACTCCGCGGGCGCCGCCCTGGCGATGCTCTACGCGGCCCGCCACCCGCACCGGATCCGGCGGCTGGTGCTGATCACCCCCAACCCGTCCGCGCTCGGCATGCGGGCGACCGCCGAGGACCGGCTGGCGGCGGCGCGGCTGCGGGCCGGCGAGCCGTGGTTCGCGAAGGCGTTCCCGGCCTTCCGGGCGTGGCTCGCGGGCGAGGCGGAGTTCGACGACGTGTTCCTGCCGTTCTTTTACGGCCGCTGGGACGACTCCGCGCGGGAGCACGCGGACGCCGAGCTGGAGCAGACCAACGAGGAGGCGGGCGACGCCTACTCCGGCGACGGCGCCTTCACTCCGGACGCGACCCGGGCCGCCCTCGCGGGCCTGGCCGCGCCCGTCCTCGTGTACGCGGGCGAACTCGACGGCGGCCCGCGGCCCGACCTGGCCCGCCGCACCGCCGACGCCTTCCCGGACGCCGAGTTCACCGTGCAGCCGGGCGCCGGTCACTTCCCCTGGCTGGACGCCCCGGAACGGTTCCGCGACCGCGTCGCAGCCTTCCTCGACCGCCCCGCGCCCACCGCTCTGCCGTCGGCAGAGGAGACGGCCCGGGACGCGACGGACGGCTAGCGTGCCCGGCATGGACACCACACCGGCGTACACCGTCCGGGCGAACGGCATCACCCTGGCCTGCCGCAGCTGGGGCCCGCGCGACGCCCCGCCGATCCTGCTGTTGCACGCCCGGGGCGCCGACGGCGCGGACTGGTCCCGGATCGCCGAACGGCTCGCGGCACCTCCGGTGCCGCGCCGGGTGCACGCCCCCGACCTGCGCGGCCACGGACGCAGCGACCGGCCGGGCGAGTACGGTCTGGAGGAGATGAGCGACGACGTCCACGCGCTGATGGGTGCCCTCGGTATCGGCGGCACCGATGTGGTGGGCCACTCGCTGGGCGGAATCGTGGCCTATCTGCTGGCCCAGCGTCACCCCGGCGTCGTACGGCGCCTCGTGCTGGAGGACGTCTGTGCGCCGGTGCCGCTCGACCCGCCCCGGCCGCCCGCCGAACGGCCCGCGGCCGAGCCGCCGTTCGACTGGGCGATGGTCCGGGCCACCGACGAGCAGCGCAACACACCCGATCCCAGGTGGTGGGAGCACATGTGCCGGATCACCATGCCCGCACTGGTGATCGCGGGCGGCCCCACCAGCCACATCCCGCAGGACCAGGTCGCGAAGCTGGCGGAGCTCATCCCGGACGCCTCGCTGGTCACCGTCGACGCCGGGCACCTGGTGCACGAGACCCGCCCGGAGGAGTTCCTCGACGCGCTGACCGAGTTCCTCGGCCGGTGAGCACGGCCGGCGCCCGAGGACGCCGGCGTCCCGGTGCTACCGGTCGGCCGCCACCGCCACTTCCCGTGCCCAGCGGTAGTCGGCCTTGCCGCTCGGCGACCGCTGGATCGAGTCCGTGATCACGAGCTGGCGGGGGATCTTGTAGCCCGCGAGCCGGGTACGGCAGTGGCCCTGGATGTCGGCCAGTGAGGGGCGCGGGGCTCCCTCGCGCAACTGCACCACGGCCGCCACATGGTTGCCCCACGTGGTGTCCGGGACACCCGCGACCAGCGCGTCGTACACGTCCGGATGCGCCTTGAGCGCCTGCTCGACCTCCTCCGGATAGACCTTCTCGCCCCCGGTGTTGATGCACTGCGAGCCCCGGCCGAGGACGGTGACCACGCCGTCCTCGTCGACGGTCGCCATGTCGCCGAGGAGCACCCAGCGCTGCCCGCCCTTCTCGAAGAACGTCTCGGCGGTCTTGCGCGGGTCGTTGTAGTAGCCGAGCGGGACGTGCCCGCACTGGGCTACCCGGCCCACCTCGCCCACGGCGATCGGCGCACGCGTCGCCGGATCCACCACCTGTGTACGGGAGTTGACCCGGATGCGGAAGCCGCGCTCGGGCCCGGAGTCCTCCGTCGCCGTCCCGTTGAAGCCGGACTCGGAGGAGCCGAAGTTGTTCAGCAGCAGCGCGGTCGGGACCAGCTCGCGGAACTGCGCGCGCACCGTCTCCGACATGATCGCGCCCGACGAGGAGACGCTGAACAGCGCCGAGCAGTCCGTGCCCTTCATCGGCCCGCCCAGCGCGTCGATCAGCGGGCGGAGCATCGCGTCACCGACCAGGGACACACTGGTCACCTTCTCCCGCTCGATGGTGCGCAGCACCTCCTCCGGCACGAACTTGCGGTGCAGCACGACCCGTTGGCCGAAGTTGAAGGCGATGAACGCGGTGAGGGTCGAGGTGCCGTGCATCAGCGGGGGAGTGGGGAAGAAGGTGATGCCGGAGCCGCCCGCGGCGACCCGCTCGGCCAGCTCCCGGGGTGTCCTCACCGGCTCACCGGTCGGCGCCCCGCCGCCCAGCCCGGCGAAGAACAGGTCCTCCTGACGCCACATCACCCCCTTGGGCATGCCCGTGGTGCCGCCGGTGTAGATGATGAACTGGTCGTCCCCCGACCGCGCCGGGAAGCCGCGCCCGGGCGAGGCGGCCGCCTCGGCCTCCGCGAAGCCGGCCGCCGTCGCGATCCCGGCCGGACCCGCGCCCACCCGCAGCAGGCGCCGCAGCTTCGGCGTGCGCGGCAGCGCCCCCGCCACCCGGTCCTCGAACTCCGCGTCGTAGACCAGCGCGGCCAGATCGGCGTCCCGGTAGAGGTACACCAACTCCTCTTCGACATAGCGGTAGTTGACGTTGACCGGGACGACCCTGGCCTTCATGCAGCCAAGCACGGTCTGCAGGTACTCGACGCCGTTGTACAGATGCAGCCCCAGATGCTCCCCGGGGCCAATCCCGCTGTCGATCAGGTGGTGGGCGATCCGGTTGGCCGCGGCGTCCAGCTCCGCGTACGTCAGCCGGCGCTCCGCGCCCGTGCCGGGGTGGTCGAGGTACACCAGCGCCTCGCGGTCCGGGACCACGTCGACGACCGACTCGAACAGATCGGCAAGGTTGTACTCCACCGCTCCTCCTGACCCCGGCAGCCGTGACGGAGAAAGGCGCGTCCGTCGCATCGCCCGGTCATCAGAGCAAAGCGCGCCGTAACTGGGAAGGCATCGGGCGAAGAAATCTGACTGTCTGTCAGCAAACCCTTGAAGTGCCCTGCCACCTACTGCAACCTGTTCTCGTTCTTACCGAGGGGAGATGGCCCATGGGTGGGACGGAACACCTGACCGTGCGGCGCGAGGGCGCCACGCTGGTGCTCACGCTGAACAGGCCCGAAGCGAAAAACGCGCTCTCGCTGCCGATGCTCGTCGGCCTGTACGACGGCTGGCTCGAGGCCGACGAGGACGACGCGATCCGCTCGATCGTGCTCACCGGGGCCGGCGGCTCCTTCTGCGCCGGCATGGACCTGAAGGCACTGGCCGGCGACGGCATGCAGGGGGAGCACTACCGCGACCGGCTCAAGGCCGACCCCGACCTGCACTGGAAGGCGATGCTGCGCCACCACCGCCCCCGCAAGCCGGTGATCGCCGCCGTCGAGGGCCACTGCGTCGCGGGCGGCACCGAGATCCTCCAGGGCACCGACATCCGGGTCGCGGGCGAGTCCGCCACCTTCGGCCTCTTCGAGGTCCGGCGCGGACTGTTCCCGATCGGCGGCTCCACCGTCCGCCTGCAACGCCAGATCCCGCGCACCCACGCCCTGGAGATGCTGCTCACCGGACGGCCCTACAGCGCCCAGGAGGCCGCCGGCATCGGCCTCGTCGGCCATGTCGTGCCCGACGGCACCGCGCTCGCCGGGGCCCTGGAGATCGCCGAGCGGATCAACGCCTGCGGCCCGCTCGCCGTCGAGGCCGTCAAGGCGTCCGTGTACGAGACCGCCGAGATGACCGAGACCGACGGCCTCGCCGCCGAACTCGAGCGCGGCCGGCCCGTCTTCGACACCGCCGACGCCAAGGAGGGCGCCCGCGCCTTCGCGGAGAAGCGGCCCCCCGTCTACAAGCGCGCCTGACCCGAGGAGCACCCCGATGCCCGACGTCCTCAAAGCGCCACTCGTCGTCGAATTCCCCTTCACCCGCTCCCTCGGACCCGTCCAGAGCGCCTTCCTCACGGGCCTGCGCGAACGCGTCGTCCTCGGGGTGCGCACCATCGGCGGACGCACCCTCGTCCCGCCCGTCGAGTACGACCCCGACACCGCCGAGGAGATCACCGACCTGGTGGAGGTCGCCCCCACGGGCACGGTCACCACCTGGGCCTGGAACCACGCCCCCCGCCGCGGCCAGCCCCTCGACGCCCCCTTCGCCTGGGTCCTGGTCCGCCTCGACGGCGCCGACACCGCCCTGCTGCACGCCCTCGACGCCCCCGGCCCCGACGCCGTCCGCACCGGCATGCGGGTCCGCATCCGCTGGGCCGGGGAACGCACCGGAGCCATCACCGACATCGCCTGCTTCGAGCCGTACGACGGCGAACCCGCCGAACCCGGGGGCCACACGGGCCGGTTCGACAACCCCCTCACCGGGATCGTCGCCCCCGCCCGCCTCGACTACACCTACTCGCCCGGCCGCGCCCAGACCGACTACATCGCCGCCCTCTCCGGGCAGCGGACCGTCGGCGAACGCTGCCCCTCCTGCCACAAGGTGTACGTCCCGCCGAGGGGCGCCTGCCCCACCTGCGGTGTCGCCACCACGGAACAGGTCGAGGTGGGACCCCGCGGCACGGTCACCACCTTCTGCATCGTCAACATCAAGGCGAAGAACCTCGACATCGAGGTGCCGTACGTCTACGCCCACATCGCCCTCGACGGCGCGGACCTCGCCCTGCACGCCCGGATCGGCGGCATCCCCTACGACCAGGTGCGCATGGGCCTGCGGGTGGAACCGGTGTGGACGCCCGGCGCGCGCCACCCCGACCACTACCGACCCACCGGCGAGCCCGACGCGGCCTACGAGACGTACAAGGAGCTGCTGTGACCAGCGAGGAAGCCCCCGCGCGGGACATCGCCGTCGTCGCCTTCGCCCAGTCCGACCACCGGCGCTCCACCGAGGAGTCCTCCGAGGTCGAGATGCTGATGCCGGTGCTGCACGAGGTCCTGGCGCGGACCGGCCTGAAGACCGCCGACATCGGCTTCACCTGCTCCGGCTCCAGCGACTACCTCGCCGGCCGCGCCTTCTCCTTCACCCTCGCCCTCGACGGCGTCGGCGCCTGGCCGCCGATCTCCGAGTCCCATGTCGAGATGGACGGCGCCTGGGCCCTGTACGAGGCCTGGACCAAACTCCTCACCGGGGACGCCGACACCGCGCTCGTCTACTCCTACGGCAAGTGCTCACCCGGCTCGGTACGGGACGTGCTCACCCGCCAGCTCGACCCGTACTACCTGGCCCCCCTGTGGCCCGACTCCGTGGCCCTCGCCGCGCTCCAGGCGCAGGCCCTCATCGACGCCGGCGACACCGACGAGACGGCCCTCGCCGCCGTCGGCGCCCGCAGCCGCGCCGACGCCACCGCCAACCCGCACGCCCAGCTCAAGGGCCGGGTACCGCACGGCGACCACGTCGTACGGCCCCTGCGCACCGGCGACTGCCCGCCCGTCGGCGACGGCGCGGCCGCCGTGATCCTCGCGGCCGGGGACCGGGCCCGGGAACTGTGCGAACGGCCCGCCTGGATCCGGGGCCTCGACCACCGCATCGAGGCACACGCCCTCGGCGTGCGCGACCTCACCGACTCGCCCTCCTCCCGGCTGGCCGCCGAGAAGGCCGGCGCCTTCGAACGGCCCGTCGACACCGCCGAGTTGCACGCGCCGTTCAGCTCCCAGGAGGTGGTCCTGCGCAAGGCGCTCGGCCTCGGCGACGGCGTGCGGATCAACCCCTCCGGCGGTGCCCTCGCCGCCAACCCGGTCATGGCCGCCGGACTCATCCGCATCGGCGAGGCCGCCGCCCGCATCCACCGCGGCGAGTCCGACCGCGCCCTCGCCCACGCCACCTCAGGGCCCTGCCTCCAGCAGAACCTGGTCGCCGTACTCGAAGGGGATCCACGATGAGCAAGGAGCCCGTGGCCGTCACAGGGATCGGCCAGACCAAGCACGTGGCCGCCCGCCGGGACGTGTCGATCGCCGGACTCGTCCGCGAGGCGGCCCGACGGGCCCTGGACGACGCCGAGTTGACGTGGGCCGACATCGACGCCGTGGTCATCGGCAAGGCGCCCGACTTCTTCGAGGGCGTGATGATGCCCGAGCTGTACCTCGCCGACGCGCTCGGCGCCGTCGGCAAACCCATGCTGCGCGTGCACACCGCCGGCTCCGTCGGGGGATCCACCGGCCTGGTCGCCGCGAACCTCGTCGCCGCCCGCGTCCACGGCACCGTCCTCACCCTCGCCTTCGAGAAGCAGTCCGAGTCCAACGCCATGTGGGGCCTGTCGCTGCCCATCCCCTTCCAGCAGCCCCTGCTCGCGGGCGCCGGCGGCTTCTTCGCCCCCCATGTACGCGCCTACATGCGGCGCAGCGGCGCCCCCGACCACATCGGCTCCCTCGTCGCCTACAAGGACCGGCGCAACGCCCTGAAGAACCCCTACGCCCACCTCCACGAACACGACATCACCCTGGAGAAGGTCCAGGCGTCGCCCATGCTGTGGGACCCCGTCCGCTACTCCGAGACCTGCCCGTCCTCCGACGGCGCCTGCGCCATGGTCCTCACCGACCGGGCCGGAGCCGCCCGCGCGCCCCGGCCGCCCGCCTGGCTGCTCGGCGGCGCCATGCGCAGCGAACCGACCCTGTTCGCGGGCAAGGACTTCGTCTCCCCGCAGGCCGGCAAGGACTGCGCCGCCGACGTCTACCGGCAGGCCGGCATCGCCGACCCGCGCCGGGACATCGACGCCGTCGAGATGTACGTGCCGTTCTCCTGGTACGAGCCCATGTGGCTGGAGAACCTGGGCTTCGCCGAGGAGGGCGAGGGCTGGAAGCTCACCGAGTCCGGGGTGACCGAACTCGACGGCGACCTGCCCGTCAACATGTCGGGCGGCGTGCTCTCCACCAACCCCATCGGCGCGTCCGGCATGATCCGCTTCGCCGAGGCCGCCCTCCAGGTCCGCGGCCGGGCCGGAGAACACCAGGTGGACCGCGCCCGCAGAGTGCTCGGGCACGCCTACGGCGGCGGCTCGCAGTTCTTCTCCATGTGGCTCGTGGGAGCGCAGCCGCCCGACGCCTGAAAGTCCTCCCCACGTGGGCTGTTGGGCATCGTGAGCGGTCGCTAGGCTGACCCGCGGACGACGAACCGGGAGGAGTACGGACGTGGCCGAGAGCATCACCCAGCAGCAGCCGCTCGTGGGCTGGGACAAGCCGGAGCTGGACCTCAGCAGTGCCGAGTGGCAGTCCAGCAGCCGAGGTCTGGGCGATGTCCAGATCGCCTTTGTCGAGGGCTTCATCGCGATGCGCAACAGCGGCAGCCCGGAGAGCCCCTCCCTGATCTTCACGCCGGCGGAGTGGGGCGCCTTCGTCTCCGGGGCACGGGAAGGGGAGTTCGACCTCACCTGAACCGGGCCCACCTGACCTGAACCGGGGGTGTTCCGAGCCGTTTTCCGGACACGCGATCAGCAGCGCCCTGCGGGGGCCGCGCCTGAGCCAGGCTGGCCCCAGCAAGGGGAAGGTCGTGTTCCGGAGGTGAGGAAGCATGAGCACTGCGCCGGTCATCGCCGCGGTCGACGGTTCCGAGGACAGCCTGCGCGCACTGGAGTGGGCGCTGGACGACGCCCGCCGCCGCGCGGCACCGCTGCGGGTGGTCCATGTGCGCCAGTACGCCGCGTGGGGGCAGGCCGACGTGCTGGTCGCCGCGCCGCCCGAGGCGGGCGGCGATCTGGTCCTCGACGAGGTGCGCGCCCGGCTCGACGCCGGCGCCGGCGTAC
>NZ_JBSGDB010000364.1:0-9062 GCF_053602155.1 Streptomyces sp. NPDC004561 | reverse complement strand
GCCTCGACGTCGGCGACCAGGTCCCGAGCGTCACCGGATACGTGCGCCGTATGCATGTGGAGGGCCGCCCGCCCACCGCCCCTGCCGGGCGGGTGGGCCGGGTGAATGGACTGCTCAGGCCCGGCCGTGCGCCTTCTGGGAGCGGCGCGACAGTGCGTCGATGACCGCGGCGGCGAACAGTACCCCGCCGGTGATCACAAACTGGAGGGCGACCGGGATGTCTGTGATCGCCATGCCCGAGGCGATCGACTGGATGATCAGCGCGCCTAGCACCGCGGACCAGGTCGTGCCGCGTCCTCCGAACAGGCTGGTGCCGCCGATGACCGCCGCCGCGATGGCGTTCAGCAGCAGGACGCCCGAGCCGGAGGATTGGCTGACCGAGGTGATCCGTGAGGCGAGGAACAGGCCGCCGATCGCGGCCATCGTGCCCGAGACTGCGAGCACTGCGGTCTGCACCCGCACCACGTCGATACTGGCGCGGCGGGCTGGCTCGACACCGCCGCCGAGTGCGTAGACCTGTCGTCCGAGGTACGTGCTGCGAAGGAGCACGTCCAGTCCGGCCACCACGACGAGGAAGATCAGGAGGGCCAGTGGCAGCCCGTGGAATTGGTTGAGCGTGTACGCGGCGGCGAACGCGATCACCGTGAGCGCTCCCGTTCGCACCCCGAGCTCGCGGAGCGAGCGGTTCGGCAGGCCAAGGGCCTGCCGCCGGTGTCTGCTCCGGTAGGAGATGACGAAGGGCAGGCCTGCGCCGAGCGCCGCCAGACCGTAGGCGACGCCGTCCTGGCTGAAGTAGTAGTTGGTCAGCCTGGCGACGAGGCCGTTTTCGTTGAGGTCGATGGTGCCGCTGGTGCCGAGGACGTAGAGCATGACGCCGTTCCAGGTCAGCAGCCCCGCGAGCGTGACGACGAACGCGGGCACGCGGGTCTTGGCGAAGGAAAACCCCTGGATGGTGCCGGCCGCTGTGCCCACGAGCACCGCGAGGATGGCGGCGAGCCATTCCGGGACGCCGTTGTCGACGCTCAGCACGGCGAAGACGGCTGCGGCGAGGCCGCTGATCGAACCGACCGACAGGTCGAGCTCGCCGATCAGCAGCACGAAGACGATGCCGACCGCGATCAGACCCGTACCCACGATGTCCACGCTGAGGTTGGACAGGTTCCGGGGTGAGAGGAAGTTCGGGTTGAGGCACTGGAAGACGATCCATACCGCGAGGAGGACGAGGATGACCGGGAGTGAGCCCAGTTCACCGGCGATGAACTTGTGCCGGGACGCGGCGGCCCAGCTCTCCACCACACGGACGACTTTCCGCCCGGGCCCCGGTCGGCGGGGTTCGGCGGCGGCCTGCCTGTCGCCCGCCTTGTTGCGGTTCTGTGTCACCAGTCCACCTCCCGTTGGGCCATCCAATGAGGAACGTTCTCCGTGGCCCCGGTGATGGAGGAAATGATCTCTTCTTGGGACGCCGTGTTCACGTTGAAGAAGCCGTTGTTGCGGCCCAGCCGCAGCACCGCGGCCCGGTCTGAGAGGGCTTTGACATCGGCCATGTTGTGGCTGATGAGGAGGACTCCCATGCCGCGGTCACGCAGATGGTCGATGAGTTCCAGGACTTCGGCGGTCTGTTTGATGCCCAGGGATGCCGTCGGTTCGTCCAGGAGGAGTATCCGGGGGGCGCCGAGGAGCGAGCGGGCGATGGCGACCGTCTGCCGTTGGCCGCTGGACAGGGACACGACGGGGGAGCGCAGATCGGGCAGGCCCGTCGCCAGACGCTTCAGGAGGTCACGGGTACGGCGTTCCATCTCCACTTCGTCGAGGAAGCCGAGTCTGTGGATCTCGTGCCCGAGGAACAGGTTGCCGACGACGTCGAGGTTGTCGCACAGGGCGAGGTCCTGGTAGACGGTGGCGATGCCGAGAGCCCGGGCGTCGTGGGGACGCCTGATGTGGACCGTTCGGCCCTCCCATTCGATGACGCCCGAGTCCGCGGGGGCCACGCCCGAGATCACCTTGACGAGGGTGGACTTGCCGGCCCCGTTGTCCCCCAGAAGCGCCACGACCTCGCCCGCGCGAATCTCCAGTTCGATGTGGGTGAGGACCCGAACGACGCCGAAGCGTTTGCAGACGCCGTGCAGCGCCAGCAGTGGTGGAGTCGGCACGGAAACCATCTCCTTCCCCGGGCCCGGCTGTGGTGGACCGGCCTATCGGGTCAGTCCGGCCCTGTGGCAGGCCGTCCTGAGCCGGGGCACGCAGATCTGCTGGACCGTGTACACGCCGCCCCTCACGAGGGTGTCCTTGATGGTGCCGGCGGTCACTGACACGGGGGTGAGCAGGACGGCCGGAACCGCGTTCCCGCCGCGGGTGTGCACCGTGCCGGTGGCGATGCGGTGGAGGTTCTCGCCGCGGGCCGCAGCCACGGCCATGGCGGCGCCCGCGGACGCCTCGGCGCTATTGGGCTTCCAGACGGTCATGTACTGTTCGCCGCCGACGATGCGGCGCACGGCTCCGAGGTCGGCATCCTGGCCGGTGACGGGGGGCAGCGGGGAGATCTTGTTCGCTCTGAGGGCGGAGATGACACCTGAGGCAAGGGCGTCGTTGGCGGCGTAGACGCCGTCGATGTTACGGGCGCCGAGGCCGGCGATGGCGCCGGACATGTTCATGTTGGCGATGTCCGAACGCCACATGGGCGTGTCGTACACCTTGCCGATCTTGACCTTACCTCTGAGCACCGACAGGGCGCCTTCCTCGAACAGAAGGGTGTTGGGGTCGGTGGGATCGCCGTTGATCATGACGATCTGATTGCCGACCGCCCGGTGGGCCATGGCCTCCAGCAGCGCCCTCGCCTGGAGCCTGCCGACCTCCTGACCGTCGAAGGACACATAGCCCGAGATCGGGCCCTCGTCGAGCCGGTCGTAGGAGATGACGGGGACGCCCGCGTCGTGCGCCTTCCTGACTGCGCCACTGAGCGCTCTGGCGTCGACGGCCACGAGGACCAGTGCATCGACCCCTTTGGTGATCATAGAGTCCACCTGTCGCTGCTGTGCGGCCACATCGCCGTTGGCATTGGCGTGCTCGACCGTGCAGTCGCCGCACAGTTGCTTGACCTTCTCCTGCAGCAGGGGCCTGTCCACGGACTCCCAGCGGGACGTGATGGCATCAGGCAGCAGCAGACCGATCCTCGGGCCGCTTCCGGCGTGGGCCCCGGCCCCGCCCCCCTGTCCACAGGCAGCAAGAGCCATGGCCATCGACACGGCGACCACGGCGATAGCAGCGTCCCGTATGAAGGTCTTCATGTGAGAGACCTCCCTGAGACGTACCACTGGGGTGAGGCCCGGGCAGGGTCCGCATGTCGGGGTGGCCGTGGAGGCGACTCGCTCCGTCGGGATGGCCGGACCGGCGGGCGGACCTGGCGAGGAGCGGTGCGCGCGTCTTTCGTGCCCCTTCGGCCGCCCGCTCAGGGGCGCAGATGGCGTGCGTGCGCGGCGCCGTGCACGCCCCAGACCGGTCGCCCCGCGGGCACCGGCGCCTCCCTCAGTGCGTATGGCGATACCCGGCCTCCCCACCCGGCCACGCCACAAGACGGCCACGTCGTCAGTCTGGCATCGGCAGCGGTGACCTGCGAGCGCAGTGGATCCGTGAGGGTACGAGGCGCCGAATCCGAGTCCGCACGATCGGGTAGGCGGGCCGGTTCTTGGCATTCCCACGGCTCGATGTCCGGCTCCCCCGGGGGCAGCTCCACGACGGTCGGCATGTGATGACGGTGCCGGAGCCCTCAGCTTGGGAAGCTGCGATCATTTGCGGTCGGTTCGGGCGCTGACCTGGGCGAGCTGCTGAGCTGTGGCCTTGTTGGCAGCGCTCATGCTCACCGTGATTCCCCGCCGTTCCCCGCTCGATCTGGTGCGATTGTGGTGCGGCCCGCGTCACCGGACTTTAAGGTCGGCGGGTGATCAACATCCAGGTGCGCGGTGACTCGGGGAGGCCTGTGGCACGTGCCCAGGCCGGGCTGTCGTGGACGGACCTCATCCCCGCGCTGGACCAAGTGAACTTTCCGATGCTGTGGGCTCTGAGCCCCTACGGGGATGCCGTCTTCAACGAGCGGCAAGTGCCGTTGCTGGTCGCGGAACTTGATCGTCTTCCCGAAACCTGTGGCGGTGCCTGGGTGAACCAGACCCGAGAGCTGTGCCAGGTCGTTCAGAACGGAACACCTGTATCTCTGGTTTGTCGGTGACTGAACGATCTTGAAAACCGTCGTGGCGCGAGTCACCGTGGGTTCAATTCCCACATCCACCGCGCAGGTGAACGGCCCCTGACCAGGCGAATCGGTCAGGGGCCGTTGCGTTGCGCTGTGCCCGCTCGGCACCGCAGATCCCCGCGGTTCAACGTGTGATCGGGCACGGATGGGGCACGGGCACCTTCTGATCCGTAGCTCTACAGGGATCGGTCAACGAGGGTCATAGAGGCCGCCGTTCGATCCCTCAGAGTCGCTGTCGGTCGTGTTCGGTTGCTGGGGTTGCTGTACTTCGCTGCTGTACGCCCGGAACCGCGCTCAGGCTCGGCTGGGCCTCCTCGCTGACGAGGTTCACATACCGATCGACTTCCCGTCGACGGTCTCACTCGCGGGCGGCGGCGTCAGGCTCACCGGCGAGTTGTAGTCGGTGAAGGTGAGCGTGCCGCCGTCGCCGGAGCTTATGTCGATCATCCTGAGTGGACGCGGGACCGCGGTATTGGACACGTCGAGCGTCGAAGAGTCGCTCATATCCTTCAGTCGCAGCGCCAGCTGACCGTTGACGGTAGTTGCGCCGCCTTTTTGCAGACCGCTGGTGTCGCCAATCTCGTTGGCCAGCATCTTGTTTAGATTGCACAGGTCGGACATGGATGATCCCATGTCACCCGTCTTGGGCGTCTTGATCCACTTGTCGACGAGCATGGCCAGGACAGTGGGATCGTTACCGCCGTTGGCGGTCCAGAAGGCGCGGTCAGCGTTGATCCACATCGTCGGGCCGATGAGCCTCACCTTCACGGACCCCTTGCCCTCCGTCATGCTCCCCTTACAGCCCTTGCCGCTGACCAGCGTGATGTCCAGGTCGATGGTCTGACCGGAATCCTTCGCCCGCCCGGCGTAATGGACAGTCGACGCCTCCTTCAGGTTCGCGATCGCCTTCCGGGCGATCTCGCTGCCGCTGAGCCCGTCCAACGGCCCCGCCGGCTTAGACGGTGCGACCGATGCCGTGGCGGATGCGGCGGCGGGCTTGGCCGGATCAGCGGGGTTGCAGGCCGCAACCAACGTGGTGAGCGCCGTGCACAGTACGGCGGCCGACCCGACACGCATGACAAGGTTCAAAGTGACCCACCCTTGATGTCCATACATAACCCGCGCTCGGCGCGAACACAGGCGGCACATATTCGCACGCCTGCGCGACTGATTGCCGGTCAGGGTCGAGATCACTGAGTGACGGGCCGCCGCATCATCCGTCGGGTGTCCACGTGCTGTCCGGGCGACATGGTGCGGAAGCCGGTCGCCTGGATGTCGGAGAAGTGACCGAAACAGCCACCCCGGGTCTCGGGGGAGTCGAGCACGGCCCATGCCCAGACGTCCGTCGTCGTCCGCCCGCATCAGCCTTCCGTCGACGTGCAGTCAGACATCTGCGGCCCGTTTGCGCCCCCGGCCCAGCGGCCCCGGCCTAACGATGTGATCACGATCACCCGCGCGGTGTAGCGGTATTTCGGACACTGCACGAATCAGGAGCCATGCCGTCGGCGTAACGTCCGTACCTCTCACTCAGGAGTCCGGGAAGGGCTCCTGACTGGCACTCACCACCTTGGAGGCTGTAGCCCGGTGAGAATCCGAAACCACCTTCCCGCCTTGGCCGCTGCGACGCTGCTGACCGCCGCCCTGGCGCTGCCGGCCGCCACCGCGTACGCCGACCCGGCCCCGGCCGACGCCACCGCCGCACCGTGGTGCGAAGGCAAGGCGTCCGACGGCACCACCCTGTTCTTCGTGGACACCCAGTTCTCGTCCACGCTGCTCACCTACGGCAACGAGGCCCTGACCGCCACCGGCAAGGTCCTTGCCCAGGAGCCCGACGGAACCCTGGCTCCCTATGCCGGCCCGTACACCCTCAGCGTGACGCTCGGGAGTGCCGGTCTGTACGCGGCCGTGGGGACGGACCGTCGCCGCCGACGGCAGCTTCACGGTCTCCAAGTCGGTCCCTGAGTCGGCAGGCAAGCCGCAGCTCACGCTAAAGGCTGTCGTCGACCGCATGGGCTTCTGCGGGCCGTCCACACAGGTCGACCCGGTGACCGAGCCGACCCGGATCGTGCTCGACAAGGCGACCGCCGCGGACGTGCCGGCCTGGGGGACCACCAGCATCAGCGGAACCCTGGAGTACCAGGCGCAGGACGGCACCTGGCACCCCGCCCCCGGCCAACCCCTCACGCTCCAAGGGACGAACGTGATGCAGGCCGGCACCACGGGCAGCGACGGCCGGTTCTCCTTTACCCAGGACGTATACAACACGCCGACCCACTGGACCGTGGACGCGCAAGACCACACCGGCGGCTGGGACGAGTACCTGACCGGCACGTCCGCCGGCTTCGACATCACCTCGATCGACCAGCACGCCACGCTCCACCTGGCCTCGGCGAAGGTCGACGCCCACTCCAGGCTCTCCCTGTCCGTGAGCGCCGACAGCACGAACGCCGCGGTGCCCGGCAACGTCCTGTACCTCCAGCAGTCCGCCGACGGGAAGACCGGCTGGACGACGGTGAACCGCATCCCGGCGAATCCGCTTCCCGTCGCCCGGACGGTCACCTTGACCGTCAGCAACCCGCACGGCTACTGGCGGCTGTTCTCGCCGGCCGCGACCGACTTCCCGGCCGCGTACAGCAACACCGTGCACACCTCCGTCTACGCGACGAAGGTGACGGGCGGGAAACCGAACCACACCACGGTCTCCAGGAACAGCTACGTCAGCTTCAGGGGCCACGTCTACGAGCAGGGCACCACCGGCCCCTGGAAGCCCGTGACCCACAGCTACGTGACGCTGCTCTTCCGCCCGGTGGGCCAGAAGACCTGGCTGTCGCGGGGCCGGGTGAAGACCGACGGCAGCGGCGCCTACCGGATCAGCGGCAAGGCGACCACCGGCGGCACCTGGGTCGTCGCCTGGTACACGCAGGACAGCACGCACGTGGACGCCCAGGGCCCGCAGACCTACGTCCACGCCTGAAAGTGAGCGTGTTCGCGAGCGTTTCCCGGCGGCACGGACCATCTCCGACAGCGGCCCGGGCGTCACTCGCATGAGATGGCCCACAACAAGCCCGAGGCCTCCTACCTGCGATGAAACCGCAGGTAGGAGGCCTAATCGTACGGGCGTTACTTCGTCTTGCGCTGGGGCTTGCCGGGGATCTTGGTGAGCTGGGTTTTTGCTGGTCGGGCGCGGTGGGACCGTGCGCCTGGTGGTCGTCGTTGGTTGTCCTCGGCCACCGTTGCGCGGCCTCGGACGGCCCAGGGACGGCCCGGACCGTGGCGCTGTGGCAGGCTACGGGCCACAATTCGAGATGCTACCTAGGCATCAAGAACCAGCTGTTGGTAGGAGTTGGACCACACCGAACGAAGGGGACTGGTCGGTCTTGTAGAACGCGCGGACTCTCCATCGTCCTGCGGGCACGGGCACCGGCGCTTCATCCGGCTGACCCTTGCCGTCCGGGTACGGCACGCCGAGGTCTTCGCCAGCCTCGACTGAGTCCATCAGAACCGCCGGGCCGTCGGTTTCCCAGACCCCGCACTCCTCCCATGGCGTCGTCTCATCGCTCAGGACGGCACCGGCTGCGGCGACCAGCTCGGCTTCGGAGTTGGCCCCGAGCCACCGCACGAAGACCCTGTCTTCGGGTAGGTAGCAGGTCGTGGCTGGTTCGTCTCCCAGCACCAGCGCGGTTGTGCTCTCGGCATCACCCATGCTGATCGCTTCGGCGTACCCCTCGACGGCGCAGGCCCGGTCGTATTCGTCCGGCTGGTCGGTGCAACCGACGATGATGCCGTCTTTGGTGCAGCCGTTCCACTGGTGCAGCTTGGACGCGGGAACGACGATCAGCGGGCCGCCCATGGACTCCACCCATGTCAGGTCGACCCTGTGGCGATCGGAGTTGTCGCTGTCACTCATGCACGCAGTCTGCCTTCACTCTGTGACCGGGCGAGACGATGGGCAGCTGGGTTCTTCCTCAACACTGCTTCACTGATCGGCACATGCGCCGGTACCCGAAGCACCGTCTCTGAGCAGGGGAAGCCGTCGTCGACTGTCGTCATCTGTCATCGGCGGCCGCCCTCGGACGGCCCAGAGACGGCCCGAGCGGGTGTCGCGGTGCGCCCCTCGATGCGAACTATGGGCAACGGGGTCATTGAGGTCCACTGGGCTGGCCAGTCGGCCGATTACGGTTCTCGGCGGTCGGCTGCGATCGCGGTGGTTGCTGTACTCCGCTGCTGTACTGCAACACTCATTGCAGCTGGCCTCGGGTAGCTCACTGACCTACGGCGTAAGGGCGAACTGCCCCTGACCGGTCGTTGGTCAGGGGCAGTTGTCCTGTGCGATGCTCACGCGCGACCGTTGTTCCCTGCGGTCCCTAGCAGCTCTCGAATGTTGTGATGGTCCCTCCTGGGGGTCTGCGGTCGTCGGCGGCGGGTGGGCGTCGATCAGGGCTGAGGTGTCACCGCTACCCATCGCGATGCAGGGAGCGGCCCTTGTGCGGGGGCGGGGCATACAAGGGCGTTGGTGGCCGCACAGTGCAGGGTGTAGACCGTGCCGCTCTGGGTGATGATCTTGTAGAACGCATCGCTGCCCAGGGAGTCGACCGAGACGCCGCAGACCGTGGAGTTCGTGGGGAAGCCGGCGATCGTGCTGAGGTCGGTCCAGCCGGGAGCGTTGGCCGGGCCCGAGACGATGTTCGGGTTGTCCGGGTTGTTCCCGCTGGTGACGCGCCTGCCGGCGAACGGCACCCCATTCTTGAGCGCGGCAAGGAACTGCTCGGCGCCGTTCGGCTTCGTCGAGTCCACACCCGTACCGCACGCGGTCGCTGTC
>NZ_JBSGDB010000363.1:0-9107 GCF_053602155.1 Streptomyces sp. NPDC004561 | reverse complement strand
GCTCGTAGCGCTCGTGCCGCTCCACCCGGCGGCGCTTGGCGCGGCGGAACCGGCGGGCGACCAGCCGGGCCAGGTCGGCGGCGCCCACCATGCCGGCCTCGGGGCCGAGCTGGGCGCGGGTGATGCGGGCCTCGGGGCGGTATCCGCGGCCGGTGAGATGGCGCTTGAAGGCGTCCCGGGCGGGGCCGATGAGCAGGTCGTCGGCGGCGCTGACACCGCCGCCGATCACGAAGCAGGACGGGTCGAGGGCCGCCGCGAGGTTGGCGATGCCGACGCCCAGCCACTGGCCGATGTCCTGGAGCAGCTCCACGCACATGGCGTCGCCCTCGCGGGCCAGCTCCGTGATCATCGGGCCGCTGATGTCGTCGATGTTGCCCTTGACGTGCTCGATGATCCCGTAGGCCACCGGGGAGTCGGCGACGGCCAGTTCCTTGGCCTCGCGGACGAGCGCGTTGCCGGAGCTGTACTGCTCCCAGCAGCCGCGGTTGCCGCACGGGCAGCGGTGGCCGCCGGGCACGACCTGCATATGGCCGAACTCGCCCGCGACGCCGTACTTGCCTCGCTTGACCTGGCCGTCCTCCAGGATGGCGCCGCCGATGCCGGTGCCGAGGGTGATCATGACGAGATGGTCCTCGCCGCGGCCGGCGCCGAAGCGCCACTCCGCCCAGGCGGCGGTGTTGGCGTCGTTGTCCACGAGGACCGGCACGGAGAGCCGGCCGCTCAGGCGGTCCCGGAGCGGTTCGTTGCGCCACGACAGGTGGGGCGCGAACAGGACGCGGTTGCGGTCGGCGTCGACCCAGCCGGCGGCGCCGATGCCGACCGCGTGCACGTCGTGCCGGTCGGACAGGTCAAGCACCAGTTCGACGATGGTGTCCTCGACGACCTTGGGGCTCTTGGACTTGTCCGGGGTCTCCGTGCGGACCTTCTCCAGGATGTTGCCGTCGGCGTCCACGACGCCCGCCATGACCTTGGTGCCGCCGATGTCGATGCCCACCGTCGGCACCCGGGGTGCGGTCAGGTGGGACCGGCGCTCGCGGGTGCCGACGGTCCGCAGGACCGGGGCTCGGCGCGAGCCGATGGGGGCGGTGAGGTCGCGGTAGGTGCTCATCGGGCTCGATTGTGCCTCACCGTGGGGTATGAGTGCCGTACGCGTCAGGAGACGGGGGGCGCGCGATCAGTGCCGTGCGCGGGCGATCGCGCGGTCCCCCGCTCCCGTCAGCCACGCCGGAGTTCGTGGCGCAGGGCCTCCAGGTCGGAGCCGCCGGCCATCTGCCGGGTCAGTTCGTCCAGAGTGATCTCGTTCCGTGTGTGATTGCCCACCATCGTGCCTCTGCGCAGCAGGACGAACCGGTCGCCGACCAGATAGGCGTGGTGCGGGTTGTGGGTGATCAGAACGACGCCCAGGCCCTCGTCGCGGGCGGCCGCCACGTACTTGAGGACCACACCGGACTGCTTCACGCCCAGGGCCGCCGTCGGCTCGTCCAGGACCAGGACCTTGGCGCCGAAGTGGACGGCCCGGGCGATGGCGACGCACTGGCGTTCGCCTCCGGAGAGGGTGCCGATGGGCTGGTCGACGTCCCTGAGGTCGATGCCCATGCGCAGCAGCGCCTCGCGGGTGGTGCGGCGCATCAGGTCGGTGTCGAGGCGCTTGAAGGGGCCGGCGCCCCTGCGGGGCTCGGAGCCGAGGAAGAAGTTGCGCCAGACCGGCATCAGGGGAACGACGGCCAGGTCCTGGTAGACCGTGGCGATGCCCCGGTCCAGGGCCGCGCGCGGGGAGGTGAGGCGGGTCTCCTCGCCGTCGAGGCGCAGGGTGCCGTCGTCGTGCTGGTGCAGGCCCGCGATCATCTTGATCAGGGTGGACTTGCCCGCGCCGTTGTCGCCGAGGACGCAGGTGATCTCGCCCGCGTGGACCTCCAGCGAGACGCCCGCGAGGGCGCGGACGTTGCCGTAGTGCTTGCCGACGCCGGTCAGCTCGACCAGCGGCGTGCGCTCGGTGGTCCCGGTCATGTCGTCGCCTCCGCGCGCTTGCGGACCCAGTGGTTGAGCAGGGTCGCGAGGAGCAGCATCGCTCCGAGGAAGAACTTGAACCAGTCGGGGTTCCACTCGGCGAAGACGATGCCCTTGCTGGTCATGCCGAACAGGAGCGCGCCGACCGCCGAGCCGACGGCGCTGCCGTAGCCGCCGGTGATCAGGCAGCCGCCGATGACGGCCGCGATGATGTAGATCAGCTCGTTGCCGACGCCCTCGCCGGACTGGACGGCGTCGAAGGAGAACAGCAGGTGCTGGCCGGAGATCCAGGCGCCGAACGCGACGCCCATGTAGAGGCCGATCTTCGTCTTCGCCACGGGCACGCCGACCGCGCGGGCCGCGTCCGCGTTGCCGCCGACCGCGAAGATCCAGTTGCCGGCGCGGGTGCGCAGCAGGATCCAGGAGGCGAGGGCGACCAGGCCGAGCCACCACAGGATGGTGACCTTGAAGCCGACGCCGCCGACGGTGATCGTCGAGGCGAAGACGGCGCGGGCGCTCGGGAAGCCCTCCATGTCGGCCACGGTCTTGGTGGAGACCGTGCCGTCGATCAGCTTGGTGAAGCCGAGGTTCATGCCGGTCAGCATCAGGAAGGTGCCCAGCGTGATGATGAAGCTGGGCAGCCGGGTGCGGGTGAGCATGAAGCCGTTGAAGGCGCCGACGGCGAGGGTGACCGGGAGGGACACGCCCAATCCGACCCAGGTGTTCGCCGTCATCTGGTAGCTGAACATCGAGGAGATCAGCGCCGACGACGTCACGAGGACGCCCGCCGACAGGTCGAACTCGCCGCCGATCATCAGCAGGGCCACGGGTACGGCCATGATGCCGATGGTCGAGGAGGCGTACAGGACCGTGCTGAGGCTGGAGGCGCGCAGGAAGCCGTCGGCGGTGAGGGCGAAGAAGACGAGGACGGCGAGTGCGCCGACCACCGAGCCCAGTTCCGGACGGGAGAGCAGCCGCTTCGCCGGCGAGGTCCGCAGAATCCTTTCGTCAGCCTTCCGCTCGTCAGACTTCTGCTCGTCGGCCGTCCGTTCGACGGTCGTGCTCATCGGGTGCCCCGCTCGGTGTACTGCGCCAGCGCGGCCGCCTGGTCCCTGGTGATGATCTGCGGGCCGGTCAGGACCGGCTTGCCGCCGCCGAGGACGTCGCCGTTGTACTTGTAGGCCCACAGCAGGTCGACCGCCTCGTAGCCCTGGAGGTACGGCTGCTGGTCCACGGCGAAGCCGAGGGTGCCGTTCTTCAGCTCGGCGGCGACCTGGGCGTTGAGGTCGAAGGTGTCGATCTCGGCCTTGCTGCCGGCGTCACCCTTCGCCTTGACGGCGGTGTCGGCGTACGGGGCGCCGAGGGTGACGACGGCGTCGACGGACCGGTCGGCCTGGAGCTTGGCCTCGACGGCGGACTGCACGTCGGGCATGTTGGTGCCGTTGACGTAGAGCTTCTGCAGCGTGCCGTGGAAGGTCCTGGCGACGCCGTCGCAGCGCTGCTCGTGCCCGACGTTGCCCTGCTCGTGCAGCACGCACAGGGCCTTCTTCCGCCCGCGCTTGTTCAGCTCGTCGCCGACGGCCTCGCCGGCGATGGTCTCGTCCTGGCCGATGTGGGCGAGGGCGCCGAAGGCCTTGGACTCCTCCGAGCCGGAGTTGACCGTGATCACCGGGATGCCGGCCTTCTCGGCGCGGGTCACGGCGGCCTTCATCGCGTCCGGCTTGGCGAGGGTGACGATGATGCCGTCGACCTTCTTGTCGACCGCCGCGTCCACGAGCTGCGCCTGCTGCTGGGCGTCGGCGTCGTGCGAGTACAGGAAGTTGATGTTGTCCTTGACGGCCGCCTGCTTGGCGCCGCTCTGCACGATGTCCCAGAAGGTGTCGCCGTCTCCCGAGTGGGTGATCATCGCGAAGGTCCAGCGGGGGGTGTTCACCGCCGCCCTGCCCTGGGCCGCGGCGGCCTTGCGGGCGTCCTCGGCCCGCTTGCCGCCGGTGCTGCTGCATCCCGTGAGGGACAGCGAGAGTGCCCCCGCGAGCGCGAGGACCGCCCAGCTCCGAATCCGTGCCACGAGGCCGTGCCCTTCTTGCCGTGTTCGTACGTACGCAAGGGGCCGTGATCACGTCAGCGGCCCCAAACGCTCCAGTATCGAACATGGGTGACACCCCTGACATGGCAGGGGAGCGGGCAGCGGTCGCATTGTCCGGACATTGCGACCAGGCCGACGGGTGTCAGGGCCGTACGAGCAGCTGGAACTCGAATGAGTAGCGGGTCGGGCGGTAGGTGTGGTCGCCGAACTCGACCGCGCGGCCGGTGTCGTCGAAGGTGGTGCGCTGCATGGTGAGCAGCGGGGCGCCCTCGGTCTCGGCGAGCCGCTCGGCCTCCGCGGCCGTGGCGCCGCGGGCGCCGATGGACTGGCGGGCGCTGTGCAGGGTGATCCCGGCCGAGCGCATCAGCCGGTACAGGCCCGTCGCCTCCAGCTGGCCGGTGTCCAGGTCGAGCAGGCCGGGCGGCAGGTGGTTGATCAGGTACGCCATCGGTTCGCCGTGCGCGAGGCGGAGCCGCTCCACCCGGTGGACGTCACCGCCCTCGGCGACGCCGAGCGCGGCGGCGACCGCGGCGGAGGCCGGCACCACGGTGTTGACCAGGACCTTGGTCGCGGGCCGCTGCCCGGCCGCCTCCAGGTCGTCGTAGAGGCTGCTCAGCTCGAGGGGGCGCTTGACCTGGCTGTGCACGACCTGGGTGCCGACGCCCCGGCGGCGGACGAGGAGCCCCTTGTCCACGAGGGACTGGATGGCCTGGCGGACGGTCGGCCGGGACAGGCCGAGGCGCGCGGCCAGCTCGATCTCGTTGCCCAGCAGACTGCCGGGGGTGAGGCTGCCGTGCTCGATGGCGGCCTCCAGCTGCTGCGAGAGCTGGAAGTACAACGGCACCGGCGAGCTTCGGTCCACATGGAGGTCGAGCGACACGGTCGGGTCCACATCTGGTTTGGGCACGGCCCCGAGCGTAGCCCCGTGATTGGTTGACGGGAAGTCGTGTAGTCCGATTGTCCGGACATTTGCATTGACAGGGTGCGGGGTCGGCCTTCACTTTGTTCCCATGCGCATCGGGGTCATCGGTACGGGCCGCATCGGCACCGTCCACGCGAACACGCTCAGCCGGCATCGCGAGGTCGGATCGCTGATCCTGACGGACGCGGATCCGTCGCGGGCACAGGGGCTGGCGCACCGGCTGGGCGAGACGGCGGCGCCGGGTGTGGACGAGATCTTCAAGTGGGGCGTGGACGCGGTGGTGATCACCACGGCCACGGCCGCCCACGCCGAACTGATCGGCCGGGCGGCCCGCTCGGGCCTGCCGGTCTTCTGCGAGAAGCCGATCGCCCTGGACCTCGCGGGCACGCTCCAGGCGCTCGCCGAGGTGGAGGCGGCCGGCACGGTGCTGCAGATGGGCTTCCAGCGGCGGTTCGACGCGGGGTACGCCGGCGCCCGGGAGGCTGTGCGCGCGGGGCGGCTCGGGCGGTTGCACACCGTACGGGCCATGACGTGCGACCAGTCCCCTCCCCCGCGCGCGTGGCTGCCGCTGTCGGGCGGTCTGTTCCGCGACACGCTGATCCACGACTTCGACATCCTGCGCTGGGTGACGGGCCGTGAGGTGGCCGACGTCTACGCGACCGGGTCGGACGCCGGTCCCGCGATGTTCCGCGAGGCCGGGGACGTCGACACGGGGGCGGCGCTGTTCACCCTGGACGACGGCACCCTGGCCGCGGCCACCGCGACCCGGATGAACGGCGCCGGCTACGACGTGCGCATGGAGCTGGCCGGAGAGCGCGACACGGTCGTGGTCGGCCTGGACGACCGTACGCCGCTCGCGTCCACCGAACCGACCGGGCCGCCGCCCGCGGACAAGCCGTGGACCGGGTTCCTGGAGCGGTTCGGGCCCGCCTACGAGGCCGAGCTGAACACCTTCGTGGACGTGGTGCGCGGCTCGCGGACCAACCCGTGCGACGGCCGGGAGGCCCTGCAGGCGCTGCGGATCGCCGAGGCCTGCGAGGTCTCCCGCCGGGAGCGGCGCCAGGTGACGCTCGCGGAGATCCCGGACCGGGTCCAGCCGTCCTACGGCTGAGCCGGCGCCGCTACCAGCGCACCGGCAGGCTTCTCACCCCTCGCATCAGCATGCCCGGCAGCCACTCGCCGGGCGGGCCGTCGAGGGCGAGGCCGGGGGCGCGCTCCAGGAGGGAGCCGATGGCGACACGGCCCTCCAGGCGGGCCAGGGGCGCGCCGAGGCAGTAGTGGATGCCGTGGCCGAAGGCGAGGTGACCGCGCGTGTCGCGGCGGATGTCGAAGCGGTCCGGGTCGGTGAACCGGGCGCCGTCGCGCTGGGCGGCGGACAGCCCGATCATCACGTGGTCGCCCCGCGCGATCGCCGTGCCGCCGATCTCCAGAGGCTCGGCGGCGAAACGGAACGTGGCGTTCTCCACCGGTCCCTCATGGCGCAGCATCTCCTCGACCGCGCCGTCCAGGAGGCTCGGGTCGGCGCGCAGCGCGGCGAGCTGCTCGGGGTGGGTGAGCAGGGCGAGCACGCCGTTGCCGATCAGGTTGACGGTGGTCTCGTGACCCGCGATCAGCAGCAGGAAGGCCATTCCGCGCAGCTCCTTGAGGGAGAGGCGGTCGCCGTCCTCGGCGGTGGTGCGGATCAGGTCGCTGAGCAGGTCGCCGGAGGGTCCGGCGCACCGCTTGTCCTCGATCAGGTCGGTCAGGTATCCGGTCAGCCGGACGAAGGCGTCGTACTCGCTCTCCGCGCTGGTCGGGGCGACCACTTCGGTGGACATCTTCCGGAACTCGGCGCGGTCCATCTCGGGGACGCCGAGCAGCTCGCAGATGACGGTGATGGGCAGCGGGTAGGCGAGGGCGTCGATGAGGTCGGCGCGGCCGTGCGGCAGCATCTCGTCGAGCAGCCGGTCGGTGATCCGCTGGATCCGGGGGCGCAGCTCCTCCACCCGGCGCATGGTGAACGCGCGCGCGACCAGACCGCGCAGCCGGGTGTGCTGCGGCGGGTCGCTGAGCAGCATGTGCCTGCCGATCAGCTCCTCGTCGTAGAGCGAGGTGTCGCTCTTGCTGGTGTCCTTGGCCAGCCGGGGGTCGGCCAGGGCGGCACGCGCCTCCTCGTAGCCCACGACGAGCCAGGTCTCGTAGCCCTCGTCGGTCCCCTGCAGCCGGACCCTGTGCACGGGGCCCCGCTCGCGCAGCAGGGCGTAGACCGGGTGGGGATCCCGGCGGAACGCGTCTCCGAACTCCCCCAGATCGACCACCTGTTGCCTGTCCATGGCTCCCCTTCCGGACTCCCCCGAGGCCGCCCGGGCGCTTCCCGGTGCCTGGACAACGTCCGCGGCGCCCGCTTAGTGCCCGTCCTGGAGGAGTCCCGCGTCGTACGCGAGCAGGGCGATCTGGACCCGGTTGTTCAGGCCCAGCTTGGCGAGGACGCGGGAGACGTGCGTCTTGACGGTGGCCACGCTCATGAAGAGTTCGGCGGCGATCTGGGCGTTGGCGAGGCCGCGGCCGACGCCGACGGCGACCTCGCGCTCGCGGTCGTTGAGCCCGGCGAGCCGTTCACGCGCGCGGGTGTGCCGGGCGTCGGCGGCGGTGCCGGCCGCGTGCCGCATCAACTGCCGGGTGACGGCGGGCGACAGGACCGGGTCGCCGGCCGCGACCCGGCGCACGGCGTCGACGATCTCGGCGGGCGGGGTGTCCTTCAGGACGAAGCCGGCGGCGCCCGCGCGCAGGGCGTGCAGCACCTGCTCATCGGCGTGGAACGTGGTCAGGACCACGACCTGCGGGGCGTCCGCCCGGGCGCGCAGCCGCTCTGTCGCGGTGAGCCCGTCCACGGCGGGCATCCGCAGGTCCATCAGGACGACGTCCGGTCGGGTCCGTTCGACCAGCGTCTCGGCCTCGCCCCCGTCGGCGGCCTCCCCCACGATCTCGATGTCCTCGGCCCCACCCAACATCAGCGCCAGACCGGCCCGTACGAGGGGGTCGTCGTCCACGAGGAGCAGTCTGATCGGCGTCGCAGTCATGGGGTTCACGAAATCACGCACGGCGGGGCGCCGCCGGGGTCCCGGGAAAGGAGCCGGCGTGGTCACGTCGCCGTCCACGGGAGCACGGCCCGTACCTCGAAGCCGCCTTCGGTCGTGGGGCCGTGGACCAGGCGGCCTCCGGTGAGGGTGGCGCGTTCGGTGAGGCCGATCAGGCCCTGGCCGGAACCGGGGACGGGCGGGACCTCGGCGGGCGGGGCCGGGTTGGTGACCGTGAGGGTGAGGCCGTCGCCGGGGGTGCCGGCGAGGCGGAGGGTGACCTCGGTGCCGGGGGCGTGCTTGCGGGCGTTGGTGAGGGCCTCCTGGGCGATGCGGTAGGCGGTGCGGCCCACGGAGGCGGGGACGGCGCCCGGGTCCGCGACCCGGTGGTCGAGGACGAGCTTCATGCCCGCCTCACGGCACTCGGCGACCAGGGTGTCCAGCGCGGCCAGCGTCGGCTGGGGCCGCCCGCCGGCCGCCTCCTCGGACTCGCCCGCCCGCAGCACGCCGATGATCTCCCGCAGGTCCTGGAGCGCCTCGTGGGCGCTCTCCCGGATGACGCCGGCGGCCCGCGCGATCTCCTCGCGGGGCGCGTCCGGCCGGAACTCCAGGGCGCCGGCGTGCACGCTGAGCAGGGTGAGCCGGTGGGCGAGCACGTCGTGCATCTCGCGGGCGATGTCCTCGCGGGCGAGCCGCTGCGCCTGCTCGGCGCGCAGCCGCGCCTCCGTCTCCGCCCGGTGGGCGCGGTCCCTGAGGCTCAGCATCAGCATCCGCTTGGAGCGGACGAACATGCCCCAGCCGATCACGGAGACGGTGAGCAGCATGGCGATCAGGACGGTGACCGCGTAGGGCAGGTCGGTTCCCGGGCGCAGCCAGTAGTAGACGGGGACGAGGGCGAGTTCGGCGCCGCCGATCCAGGCCACGTACCGGAAGGGCCGGTGCACGGCGACGGTGAACAGGGCGACCATGGCGGCCCAGCCGGAGGTGGCGGACACCGTGCCGACGACCACCATCGCGGCGGCCAGGCCCACCGGCC
>NZ_JBSGDB010000362.1:0-9188 GCF_053602155.1 Streptomyces sp. NPDC004561 | reverse complement strand
GATCTGGGGTTTCGCATTGTTTCTGTAAAATATAATTGTTTAATGCAAGGGATACCACCAACCGCGCGCAAACCTCTGAGAGGTAGGCGCGCTGGTCAGACACTGTGCCCCCGGCAGGATTCGAACCTGCGACACCCGCTTTAGGAGAGCGGTGCTCTATCCCCTGAGCTACGAAGGCGTGGGTGGGCGCCTCGTGGGCGCTCGGTCCACAGGGTACCGGATCAGGGGCGGGCGGGGTGGGCTCTGGGGTTCAGGACAGGGGGATGGGGGTGAAGCGGGACGCGGTGTGCAGGTCGGCCTGGATGTGGTCGGCGGTTCGGCGCAGTTCCGGAAGGAGGTCGTGGACGCAGTCGTCGAGGGTGCGGCGGGCCGCGTGGGTGGCGACGTTCAGCGCGGCGACCGCCCGGCCGGACCGGTCCCGTACCGGTACGGCGATGGAGCGCAGGCCGGACTCCAGTTCCTCGTCGACCAGGGCGTAACCCTGGGCGCGGACCTCGGCGAGGGCCGGGGAGAGGGGCGTGGCGGTGTCCGCGAGGAGGACGCGGCCCAGGGAGGTCGCGGGGGCGGGCAGCCGGGCGCCGACGGTGATGTGCACCGTGAGGACACGGGCCGTGCCCGCACCGGCGGTGTACTGGATCTCCTTGCCGTCGGGCGTCAGCACCGCGAGCGCGGTCGGCTCGTGCAGGCGGGCCGCCAGGGAGCGGAGGTGGGGCTCGGCCAGGCGGGGGAGCGTGATGCGGGACAGGGGCGGGAAGCCCAGGTCCAGGACACGGGGCGTCAGAGTGAAGGCGCGCTCGGGGGTGTGGGCGACCAGGCCGAGGTGCTCGTGGGTGAGCAGGGCCCGGCGGGCGGTGGCGCGGGACAGGCCGGTCGCCCGGGCCACCTCGGTCAGCGGCAGCGCGGAACGGCCGGCGCCGAAGGCGGTCAGTACGGTCAGGCCGCGGGCCAGGGACTCCACGAAGCCGCGGCCCAGTTCGTGCTTGGAGGCCGTCGTCCAGGTCGCCAGACCGGAGGGCGGTGGACCGGGCTCGGGCGGTGGTGCCGTGCGCAGGGCCGACTCCATCGCCGTCACCGCCGTACGGAGCCGGGGCAGGAGGGTGGTGCGCAGGTCGGCCGCCGAGTGCCGGCTGGTGTGGCTGACCACGCTCGCCACGCACACCGGGCGGCCGCTGCCCGGGTCCCGTACCGGTACGGACACCGCGACCAGGCCCGGCTCGACCATCTGGTCGTCCAGTGCCCAGCCGTCCCGGCGGGCCCGCTCCACCTGCTCCGCGAAGGCGGAGTCGTCGGTGGGCGCCGTCTGGGGCGGTACGGCGGGGAATGCCGTGTCGGTCGGGTTCGCCGCCCTGCGTTCGTGCCAGCGCGCCCAGTCCGCCTTCGTCCACTCGGTCGCGAACAGCGGGCCCGGAGCGGTGCGTTCGGCGGGGAGCAGGTCGCCGATGCGGAAGCTGACGGACATCGCGCGGCGGCGGGTGGCCTGGTGGATGAAGCGGATGCCGTCGAGGTCGGCGACCGCCAGGGACACCGACTCGTCCAGTTCGTCGGCGAGGGTGTCGGCGTGCGCGTCGAGCAGTGCGGGCAGGCGCAGGGCGGCCAGGTAGGCGTTGCCCAGTTCCATCACGCGGGGGGTGAGGACGACGTCCCGGCCGTCGAGGCGGACGTAGTCCATGCGGGCCAGGGTTCCGGTGATGCGGTCGACCGTCGACCGGGCGAGCCCGGTGGCCCGCTCCAGCGCGCTCGGACTCAGCGTGCCGCCCGCCTCCGTCAGCCGCCGCAGCACCCCGACTCCACGCAGCAAGGGCCCGACCGCCTCATCGGGCACCACCTCGTCCGGCACCGGTTCGGACGGCTCCGGCGCGGCCGACCGGTTCCCCTGGTGCATTGGTCCCGCCGCAGACCTGCGCGCCCGGTCCGCGGGCCCCGGCGCAGCCGATCGGTTCCCCCGGCCCCTGGATTCCGCCTCAGCAGCCCCATCAGACGCCCCGGACACAACAGCCCCCAAAGCCCCGACGACCGACCCGGTCACATCAGTCCCGGCAGCCTCCGCCGGCCTTTCCGGTCCCCCCGTCGTCGCAGGCGCGTCGGGGTCCGGTACGGGCTTCGCGGGCATCGTCTCTCCGGTCGGGCGGGGTGGGCACGCCTACGGTAAACCGTGGTGGGGTGGTCAGGACCGGGTCGCGTGGACGCGGTAGTTGCCGTCCTCGTCGGTGCTCGTCACCTTGACGGTGATGCCGTGGGCCGGGTCCTTGAAGGTCTCGCCGGGGGAGAAGGTGGCGTCGGAGAGTTCGGCCTGGACGTTGGGACTGCGGGTGCAGCCGCCGCTGTTGCGGTGGGAGTCGTAGACGGTGATCGGTCCGCGTCCGGTGTCGACGGTGGCGTCGACCTTGTAGACGAGGACCCCCGGCCGGCACACCACCTCGTCGTTGCCGCCCTGCGCGCGCACCTCCAGGGCGTAGGCGCTGTGGCCGTCGATCGGCACGATCACCAGTTTCCCGCCGCCCGTGCGGTACAGCGGAGTCAGCGTGTAGTCGGCGCTGCCGGGCGTGGCCGCGCAGCCGACCTGGGAGCCGTCCAGCCAGCCCAGCTTCCACTTGTGCCAGGCGAGGTAGTCGTTGTCGGCCCCCCAGTCCTCGCTCATGATGTCCCAGTGCCCGACCGCGCCCCCGCCGTCCTGGGTGTACAGGTCGGGCAGGCCGAAGGTATGGCCGTTCTCGTGCGGGAGCACCCGGAAGCCGGTGTGGGCGAAGGAGCCGGAGCCGTCGTCCTGGCGGGAGTAGACGAAGGACGCGTTGGCGACGGGCACGCCGTCGGCGACCGGTGCGTCGCCGTTCCCGGCGAAGGTCACGGACAGCACGGTGTCCAGGGCGGAGGGACCGGCGTTCGGGGTGACCAGCACGTTCAGCAGGTCGTACGAGTGGAAGTCCACCTTCGGGTCGGCGGCGGCCACGAGGTCCTGGACCAGCTGCCGGTAGCCGGGGTCGAAGGGCGCGCCGCGCTCTATGCCGTACGCCTTGAAGGGTTTCGGCATCCGCAGCCAGCCGGTGACGGGCGTCTCGGGCCGGTAGTCCAGGCGGCCGTAGGACGCGGTGCGGAACCACTCCTGGGTCCGCGGGAAGAACTCGTGGAAGCGGTCCATCGCGCTGCCCTGGCCGGGCGCGTCGGAGAAGTCGATCATCAGGGTCAGGGCGTGGACGGTGCCCGTGGAGCGGGCGTAGCCGCGCGGGGTGGGCACGCCCTCGGTCATCTGCACGTCGGAGCCGCCGTGGATCATGCAGGGGGAGAGGGCGGAGGAGCGGGCCAGGCCTATCGGCCCGGCGGCGGAGGGCGCCAGGGGGTGTCCGGTCCCGGCCGAGGTGCTGACCGCGAGGGTCAGTGCGGTCACCGCGGCGAGGGTGGCCACCCGGCGCGGGCGTATGCGGCGCGGGGGTATGTGGCGCGGGGGTATGCGGTGGGCCCGTATGCGGCGGGGCGGCTGCGGCTGCATGCATGGGCCCTTCGCTCCACGGCAGCCGCCGGTCTCCGGCTGCACCCTTGCGATCACCCTGTGTCGCCGTCGGGGTGGGCGCGCGCTGGAGGAGACCGATCGTGGGAGGGCCGTTCACGACGGAGTGAATTCCGGCGGGAGGTGAATGTGCCTCAGGTCACAGCGATTCGTTCCCGGGGCGGGAAATAACCGGGGACCGATTCCCCGTTTAGACCTGTGTCCGAGCGAAACGGGGACTGCTTCCCCGGATCGCCGCCCACACTTCGAGGAGTACGCCGTGCCGACCGTGACCGCCCCCGCACCGCGCAAGGCGCCCCGGCCTCGCGCCGACGCCCTGCGCAACCGGGAGCGGATCGTCACCGCCGCCCGGGAGATGTTCGTCGAGCACGGCCCGGACGTGCCGCTCGACGAGATCGCCCGCCGGGCCGGTGTCGGCAACGCCACGGTGTACCGCAACTTCCCCGACCGCGACGCCCTCGTCCGCGAGGTCGTCTGCTCCGTGATGGACCGTACGGCCGAGGCGGCCGAGACGGCCCTCACGGAGACCGGGGACGCCTTCGCCGCCCTGGAGCACTTCGTGCACACCGCCGCCGACGAGCGGATCAGTGCGCTGTGCCCGATGGTCTCCAGCACCTTCGACCAGCACCACCCCGACCTGGAGGCCTCTCGCGAGCGCGTCGAACAGCTCGTCGAGGAGGTCATGGGCCGGGCCGTGGCGGCCGGTCAGCTGCGATCCGACGTGGGCGTCGGCGATCTGCTGATCGCCGTGGCCCAGCTGAGCCGGCCCCCGGCCGGCACGGACTGTCTGCGCAGCGACCGCTTCGTCCACCGGCACCTTCAGCTCTTCCTCGACGGCCTGCGGGCTCCCGCCCGCTCCGCACTGCCGGGCAGCGCCGTCACCGTCAAGGAGTTGCGCGGGTGCTGACCGACCAGTCCTGACGAACCGTCGAGTCCCGGCCGGCCGGTCCCGGCCGACGAGTTCGGCCCCCGAGCCCAGTCCACCCGTACGCCCGGCTTCCCGGCCGTCACCGTCGACGAGCCGACGCCTGCCCTTCGCTTCCCGTTTTTTCCGTCTACTCCGACTTTTCCGTCACGAAGTCCTGAAGTGGGTACACCCATGTCCGAAACAGCCGTCAAGGCTCCGGGCGCCGCCGAGCAGACCGGCGACGCCAACCGCTGGAAGGCGCTCGTCTTCATCGCGCTCGCCCAGCTGATGGTCGTGCTCGACGCCACCATCGTGAACATCGCCCTGCCGCACGCCCAGACCGACCTCGGCATATCCGACGGCAACCGGCAGTGGGTCGTCACGGCCTACGCCCTCGCCTTCGGCGGTCTGCTGCTCTTCGGCGGCCGTATCGCCGACAAGTGGGGCCGCAAGCGCGCCTTCGTCACCGGCCTGGCCGGCTTCGCCCTCGCCTCCGCGCTGGGCGGCGCCGCCACCTCCGGCCCGATGATGTTCGGCGCCCGCGCCCTCCAGGGCGTCTTCGGCGCCCTGCTCGCCCCGGCCGCGCTCTCCCTGCTCGCCGTCATGTTCACCGACGCCAAGGAGCGCGCCAAGGCGTTCGGCATCTACGGCGCGATCGCGGGCGGCGGCGGCGCCGTCGGCCTGATCCTCGGCGGCTTCCTCACCCAGTACCTGAACTGGCGCTGGACGTTCTTCGTCAACATCCCGTTCGCCATCGTCGCCGCGGCCGGTGCCTACTTCGTCATCCGTGAGCCCGAGGGCGGCCGCAACCGCTCCCCGCTCGACATCCCCGGCGTGATCCTTTCCTCGCTCGGCCTGATCGCCCTCGTCTACGGCTTCACGCGCGCCGAGTCCGACGGCTGGGGCGACTCCGTGACCGTCGGGATGTTCGTCGCGTCCGCCGTGCTGCTGCTGGCCTTCGCCGTCGTCGAGTCCCGGGTCAAGACCCCGCTGCTGCCGCTGCGCGTGGTGACCGACCGCAACCGCGGCGGCATCTACCTCTCGCTCGGCCTCGCGATCATCGGCATGTTCGGCCTGTTCCTCTTCCTGACCTACTACCTGCAGGTCGTGAAGGGCTACTCGCCGGTCAAAACCGGCTTCGCGTTCCTGCCGATGGTGGCCGGCATGATCACCGGCTCCACGCAGATCGGCACCCGGCTGATGACGCGGATCCCGGCCCGCTTCCTGATGGGCCCCGGCTTCCTCGTCGCCTCGCTCGGCATGCTGATCCTGACCCAGCTGAAGATCGACTCCTCGTACGGCACCCAGCTGCTGCCCGCGATGGTGCTGCTCGGCCTCGGCATGGGTACGGCGTTCATGCCGGCGATGTCCCTGGCCACCCAGGGCGTGCAGCCCCGGGACGCCGGTGTCGCCTCCGCGATGGTCAACACCTCGCAGCAGGTGGGCGGCGCGATCGGCACCGCCCTGCTGAACACCATCGCCGCCTCGGCGACCACCTCGTACATCAGGGACCACATCGCCGCTGCCGCCGCCGGGCCGCAGCAGAAGCTGGTCAAGCTGGAGGGCATGGTGCACGGCTACAGCACGGCGATCTGGTTCGCCGTCGGCATCCTGGCGCTCGCCGCGCTGATCGCCTTCACCTTCGTCAACGCCGGCCGTCCGGGCTCCACCACGGTGGCCTCCGGCGAGGGCGTCGAGGACGAGATCAGGGTGCCGGTGGTCGCCCACTGACCGTGAGCTAGCGGAGCCAGGGCAGGTCCGCACCCGCTTCGTTGGGCTGGAGGCCCTCGGCGACGATCTCCATGATCTCGCCGAGGGTCTTCTGCTGTTCCGGGGTGAGCCGGTCGAACAGGGCCTGCCGTACGGCGGCCACATGGCCCGGGGCGGTGCGCCCGAGGACCTCGGCGCCCTCGTCGGTGAGTACCGCGAACTGGCCGCGCTTGTCGGAGGGGCAGTCCTCGCGGCGCACCCAGCCGCTCTTCTCCAGGCGGGCGATCGCGTGCGACAGCCGGGAGCGGGTGATCTTCGCCCGCATCGCCAGCTCGGTCATCCGCAGCCGGCGGCGCGGCGCCTCGGCGAGTCCCACGAGGAGGCCGTAGTAGATGTGCGGCATGCCCGCGTCGCGCTGCAGCTGCCGGTCGAGGTGGTCCTCCAGCAGGGTGGTGGCGTGCAGATAGGCGCGCCAGACGCGCTGTTCCTCGTCGGTGAGCCAGCGGTGCCGCGCGGCGGGGTCCGGTGCCGTGTTCATGCTCCCACTCTACGATCAGGCTCCTTGAAACTTGAACAACTCGGGCGTACGGTGTCGACGTAGAGCTTGAGAGTTAAAGCATCAGGGAGTCGCAGCCATGTCCGCCGAAGTGTCCGCCGCCTCGACCGCTGCCGGCCGGGAGCGCATGCCCGCCCTGTACCTCAGCCACGGCGCCCCGCCGCTCGCGGACGACCCGGTCTGGCCCGGCCAGCTCGCCGGCTGGTCGGCCGCCTTGCCCCGGCCGAAGGCGATCCTCATGGTCTCCGCCCACTGGGAGGAGGCCCCGCTCGCGCTGGGCGCCGTCACGCCCGTCCCGCTCGTCTACGACTTCTGGGGCTTCCCCGAGCACTACTACCGCGTCCGGTACGCCGCTCCCGGCGCCCCCGAGCTGGCCGAATCCGTGCGCAAGCTGCTGCGCGCCCCTGGCACCCCGGTCCAGGACATCCCCGAGCGCGGCCTCGACCACGGCGCCTACGTCCCCCTCGTCGAGATGTTCCCGGCCGCCGACATCCCCGTCCTGCAGATCTCCATGCCCACCCTCGACCCGGTGCGCCTGATGGACATCGGCCGCAGGCTCGCCCCGCTGCGCGACGAGGGCGTGCTGATCGTCGGCTCCGGGTTCTTCACCCACAACCTCGCCGCCCTGCGCCACGCGGGCGGCGGCGTGCCGAGCTGGTCCTCCGAGTTCGACGACTGGGGCCGGCGCGCCCTGGCGGACCGCGACTGGGACGCCCTGCTGGACTTCCTGGACAAGGCCCCGGCCGGCCGGTACGCCCACCCGCGCACCGAGCACTTCGCCCCGCTCTTCGTCACCATGGGCGCGGCGGAGGCCGGCGGCGAGCTGGACGCGCAGAAGTCCGTGATCGACGGGTTCTGGATGGGCATGGCGAAGCGGTCCGTGCAGTTCGGGTGACCGCCTACCGGCGGTCCTGGAAGTCCTTCTCGTACCAGGCCACGTCCCAGTAGCGGCCGAACTTGCGGCCCACCTCGCGGTACGTGCCGACGTACCGGAAGCCGAAGCGGGCGTGCAGCCGCTCGGAGGCCTCGTTCGGCTGCGCGACCCCGGCGTAGGCGCGGTGCACGTCCTCGCCGGCCAGGGCCTCGAAGAGGGCGCCGTAGAGCAGGGTGCCGACGCCGCGGCGGCCGGTGTCCGGGGCGACGTACACCGATGTCTCCACGGATGTGGTGTACGCGGGCTTGGGGCGGTAAGGGCTGGATGTGGCGTATCCCAGAATCCGCTGAGAACCCGTTCGCGGATCGGCCCCGGTGGCAACCATCAGGCGGTAGGGGCCGTCTTCCGGGTGGGAGAGCAGCCAAGGGCGGCGCTCTTCCGCAGTGAAGATCGCGGTGTCGAATGTGATGGCCGTCTCACGCACATAGTGGTTGTAGATCGCCGTGAGGTCCTCGAGGTCCCCCTCGACCCCCGGCCTGACCTGCACCTCTGTGGTCTCCGACACCATCCCGCCTCCCGGTGTGGCGGACAGGGTACTGCATGATCAGAAAAATTGGGGGGCGGGTTGGGAATTCTGTCCGGATTCCAGTCGTTGTTTCCCACGGATGCAGGGCACTCGGAGAGAGTCCCAGAGACAGATCCCGGAGTGCCGAGCGTTCATCAGGACCACCCGCCAGCCCACCATCGCAAGGGAGCACGCATGGCAACCCGTGCCGTCGCCCGTCGTCAGTCCGCCACCGGCGAGACGGCCGACTCGGCAAGCAGTGTTCGCGCTCATGGCGGCGAGATCGCGGACCGCGACCTGGTCGGCATGTACCTCGACGAGATCGCGCGTACGCCGCTGCTCGACGCCGCAAAGGAAGTCGAGCTGTCCCAGACCATCGAGGCGGGTGTGTTCGCGCGGCAGGTCCTCGACGGATTCGAGGACACGACCTCGGACGCCACCCGGGACGAGCTGGAGGCGTTGGTCGCCGAGAGCGAGCGGGCCAAGGACGTGTTCATCCGTTCCAACCTCCGCCTGGTCGTGGCGGTCGCCCGGCGCTACCCGCGCAGCGGCCTGCCCCTGCTCGACCTGATCCAGGAGGGCAACGCCGGCCTGGTGCGCGCCGTCGAGAAGTTCGACTACCGCAAGGGCTTCAAGTTCTCGACGTACGCCACCTGGTGGATCCGGCAGGCCATCACCCGCTCCATCGCCGACCAGTCCCGCACGATCCGGCTCCCCGTCCATCTGGTGGAGGAACTGGGGCGCATCCGACGCATCCAGCGCGAGTTCAACCGTGAGAACGGCCGCGACCCGGAGCCCGCCGAGATCGCGGCCGAACTGGGCTCGTCGCCGGAGCGCGTGATCGACGTCCTCGACTGGGCCCGTGACCCGGTCTCCCTGAACATGGCGGTGGACGACGAGGGCGAGACCCAGTTCGGCGACCTGCTGGAGGACACCTCGGCGGTCTCCCCCGAGCAGTCGGTCCTGACCCTCCTGCGCTGAACTGATCGCCGACAAGCACGGGATCACCCGGGAGCAGCAGGACGAGTTCGCCCTGGCCTCCCACCGGAAGGCCGCAGCGGCCCGGCGACAGGG
>NZ_JBSGDB010000361.1:0-9207 GCF_053602155.1 Streptomyces sp. NPDC004561 | reverse complement strand
GGCGCGCTCCACGCGCGCGTGCCGGTCGCGCAGCCGGCGCAGCGGTACGAGCGTGAAGGCGCCCCACCACAGGCCCGCCGAGGCCAGGCAGATGCGCACGGCGGCCGTCTCGGAGAGGCCGAAGGAGGCGTGCGCCGAGTACAGCACCAGGTTGACCACGAGCATCGAGGAGCCGGCCCCGTAGCCGAAGGCCCAGCCCCGCGAGGAGACCGCGTCCCTCTCCTCGGGCGGGGCGATCTGCGGCAGATAGGAGTTGTAGAGCATCATCCCGACGGACTGCGCCGCGTTGGCCACGATGAGCAGCACCCCGCCGAGCAGATACCGGTCGCCGTCGAGGAAGAACATGCCCGTGGTCGCGGCCGCCCCGGTGTACGCCGCCGCCGCGAGCAACGGCTTCTTGCGGCCCGTGCGGTCGGCCGCGCTGCCCACGAGCGGCATCACCACCACGGCCAGGATCACCGACAGCGACACCGAGTAGGCGAAGAAGGAGCCCGCCCGGACCGGGATGCCCAGCGGATGCACATAGCCGTCGGCGTCCGCCGCGTGCTCGGCGACCGCGGTCAGGTACGGCCCGAGGAACACCGTGAGGACGCTCGTCGAATAGACCGAGCACGCCCAGTCGTAGAAGTACCAGCCGCGCTGCTCGCGCCTCAGGTCGGCGGTCTCGTCCGCCGCCTCCGTACGCACGGTGTCCATGCCCACCCGTGCCCTCGCTTTCCCCGTTCATATGCGAAGGCTCGGGCCGGTGCGTCCGGGCGCTCAGACCCAGACGCCGCGCTCTTCCATGACCTTGCGCAACGTGTCGATGTGATCGGTCATGATGCCATCCACACCCAGGTCCAGGAGCCGGTGCATCCGCTCCGGTTCGTTGATCGTCCACACGTGCACCTGCAGCCCGTACGCGTGGGCCGCGCGGACGAAGCGGTGGTCGACCACCGGGACGCCGGACTGGGCCTCGGGCACCTGCGCGGCGACGGCGGACCGGCGCACCGAGGCCGGCAGCCCCCAGGAACGCAGCCGCAGGTTCAGCACCCCGCGCGTGCCGAACGAGGTGGCGAGGCGGGGGCCGGCCAGCCGCTGGGCACGCAGCACGCGCGCCTCGGAGAAGGAGCCCACGCAGATCCGGTCCCAGGCGCTCGTGCGTTCGATCAGCTCCAGCAGCGGCCGCAGCGCGGGCTCGGTCTTCACGTCGATGTTCCAGCGGACCCCGGGGAAGGTCTCCAGCAGCTCCTCGAACAGCGGCACCGGTTCCCGGCCGCCGACGCGCGCCTGCCTGACCTCGTCCCACGGCAGGTCGGCGATCCGGCCCGCCCCGTCGGTGACCCGGTCCAGGGTCGCGTCGTGGAAGGCGACCAGCCGGCCGTCCGCCGTGGCGTGCACATCGGTCTCGATGTACCGGTAGCCCAGCTCGACGGCGCGCCGGAACTGGGCCACGGTGTTCTCCACGCCGTCGGCGGCCCCGCCCCGGTGGGCGAAGGCGATCGGGCCCGGGTGGTCGAGATAGGGGTGGCGTATCGCGGTGGTCACGGACGCAGTATCGCTCGGCCGGGTGTCATTCCGGCAACGACCGTGCTGCTCCCCGATGCCGGCGGGAGGGCGAACACCCGCAGGAACAGCTGGGCCAGCGGGCCGATCGACACGGCGTACAGGACGGTGCCCACCCCGATGGTGCCGCCCAGCGCGAACCCGGTGACCACCACCGCCACCTCGATCGTCGTGCGCATCAGCCGGATCGAGCGGCCGGTGCGCCGGTGCAGCCCCGTCATCAGCCCGTCGCGCGGACCCGGCCCGAAGCTCGCCGAGATGTAGAGGCCCGTGGCCACGCCGTTGAGCACGATCCCGGCGAGCAGGAGCGGGACGCGCACGAGGAGGCTGTGCGGGTCCGGGAGGAGCGCGAGCGTGCCGTCCATGGCGAGGCCGACGACGAAGACGTTGGAGACCGTGCCGAGCCCGGGGCGCTGGCGCAGCGGGATCCACAGCAGCAGCACCGCCGCCCCCACGACGATCGACACCACGCCGATGGTCAGGCCGGTCAGCTTCGCTAGCCCCTGGTGCAGCACGTTCCAGGGTTCCAGGCCCAGGCCCGAGGCCACGAGCAGCGCGGAACTCGCGCCGTAGAGCGCGAGCCCGCTGTAGAGCTGGATCAACCGTCGTGCGAGACGGCCTCGGGTGGACACGACATACCCCCCTGGGTGGTGGCGGTGGCCTGACGCATGTCACTCTGTGGCTTGGGATGAAACGCCATCCATGGCCAATCCGGGGAAGGTGGACTGATCTTCATGGCGCAGTGGACCTCGGCGGTGGGGGCCGCGCAGCTCGCCCGCCTCCTCACCTCCCAGCAGGAGCGGCCGGCCGGCCCCGGTACCCGCCGCCCGCCCGCCTACCGGGCGCTGGCCGACGGCATCCGGCTGCTGGTGCTCGAAGGGCGTGTCCCGGTCGCCGCCCGCCTGCCCGCGGAACGCGAACTGGCCCTCGCCCTCTCCGTCAGCCGGACCACGGTCGCGGCCGCCTACGAGGCGCTGCGCAGCGAGGGCTTCCTGGAGTCCCGGCGCGGGGCCGGCAGCTGGACCGCCGTGCCCGCAGGCAACCCGCTGCCCGCCCGGGGCCTGGAACCGCTGCCCCCGGAGTCCCTGGGCTCGGTGATGGACCTGGGCTGCGCGTCCCTCCCCGCACCCGAGCCGTGGCTCACCCGCGCGGTCCAGGGCGCCCTGGAGGAACTGCCGCCGTACGCCCACACGCACGGCGACTATCCCGCCGGACTGCCCGCCCTGCGCTCGATGATCGCCGAGCGCTACACCGCGCGCGGGATCCCCACCATGCCGGAGCAGATCATGGTGACGACCGGTGCGATGGGCGCCATCGACGCCATCTGCCACCTCTTCGCGGGCCGCGGTGAGCGCATCGCCGTGGAGTCACCCTCCTACGCCAACATCCTCCAGCTCATGCGGGAGGCGGGCGCCCGCCTGGTGCCGGTCGCGATGGCCGAGGGGCTGTCCGGCTGGGACATGGACCGCTGGCGCCAGGTCCTGCGGGAGGCCGCGCCGCGCCTCGCCTACGTGGTCGCCGACTTCCACAACCCCACCGGCGCGCTGGCCGACGAGGACCAGCGCCGCCGGCTGGTGGACGCGGCCCGGTCGGCGGGCACGGTGCTCGTCGCCGACGAGACGATGACCGAGCTGTGGCTGGACGAGGAACTGGGGGCCGGCGGGATGCCGCGCCCGGTGTGCGCCTTCGATCCCGCCGGCTCCACGGTGATCACGGTCGGCTCGGCCAGCAAGGCGTTCTGGGCCGGCATGCGCATCGGCTGGGTCCGCGCCGCCCCCGACGTCATCCGCAGCCTCGTCGCCGCCCGGGCCTACGCCGACCTCGGCACGCCGGTTCTGGAGCAGCTGGCCGTCAACTGGCTGTTCAGCGCCGGCGGCTGGGCGCAGGCGGTCGCCCTGCGCCGGGCCCAGGCCCGGGAGAACCGTGACGCCCTGGTGGCCGCCCTCCGCCGCGAGCTGCCGGACTGGGAGTTCGAGGTCCCGCGGGGCGGCCTGACCCTCTGGGTCCGCGCCGGCGGCCTCTCCGGCTCCCGCCTCGCCGAGGCCGGCGAGCGCGTCGGCGTCCGCGTCCCCTCCGGCCCCCGCTTCGGCGTCGACGGCGCCTTCGAGGGCTACGTCCGTCTTCCCTTCACCGTCGGGGGAGCGGTCGCGGACGAGGCGGCCTCCCGGCTCGCCGCGGCGGCCCGCCTGGTGGAGACCGGGGCGACGGGCGCGACGGAGGCTCCGCGGACGTTCGTGGCATAGGAGGCCCGCGGCGATCGCACGTGGCCGCAGGGAGCCAGTTCGTCGGGGCGGGGAGACCCGCACCGGCCGCTCGGCCACGGCACCCGGTGCCTCAAGAGCTCTCGGCCGCCAGCGCCTCCGCGGCCACCGGTGCCGCCTCGACCGCCGGCTTCGTCAGGTCGATCGGCTCCGCCGGCTCCGCATCCGCCGGCATGCTCCGTACCGGCAGCAACGCCAGGACGGCCTGCCGGTCGACATCGCTGGTCGCGTCGTCGTACGGATCGGGTGTGCGCGGCACCTGGAGCCGGTGCACGGCGCCGGACCCCAGCCGGGCGTAGCCGCGCCCGGGCGGCACCTGGGTCAGCGGCGTCGTGTGCGGCGGAGCGCCCAGCACGGCTGCGACCTGCTGAGACGCCGCGGTCCCGAGCACGACACGCGCGCGCGTGTGCTGCCGCACCGCGTCGTTCAGCGCTTCCGCGCTGTCGAACTGCTCGGCCACGACCACGGTCACGTTCGCCGCGCGCCCGTGCCGCAGCGGCACCTGGAGCAGGGACTGCGGGTCCTTGCGGCCGTCCGTCGCCGCGAGGTGCGCGAAGACGCTCGGGCGGTCCACGAGGATCCACAGCGGGCGCCGGGTGTCCTGGGGCGGCGGGTCGCCCGCCTGCCGGGCCAGGTTGATCGCGATGAGCCGCCGCTCGGTCTCCTGCGCGGCCCACTCCAGACTCGCCAGCGCCCCGGGGAGGGCGCACTCCACGGCCAGTACGCCGTCCCGGCCGGTCAGGCACGCGTACTCGCCGGTGCCGCCGCCGTCGACGATCAGGACGTCGGCGTACTGGAGGGCTTGGAGGGCGATGGAGCGCAGCAGGGTCGAGGTGCCGCTGCCCGGGTGGCCCATGGCGAGCAGGTGCGGTTCGGTGGAGCGGATGCCGGTGCGCCAGACGACCGGCGGGACGTCGCACCGTTCCTCCCCGTAGGAGAGGGGGAGCGTGCGCTGGACCTCGCTCGGGTCGGTGAAGCCGAGGACCGTCTCGCCCGGTGCGGTGACGAAGCGCTGGGCGGTGATGTCGGCGGGCAGCGGGGGGAGCGCGGTCACGGCGAGCTGGTTGCCCGCCTCGTCCCACACGAAGTGGTACTCCCGGCTGCGCCCGGCCTTCGCGGTGAGCAGCTGCTCGATCCGCGCGCGGGCCTCGGGCTCGCCGTCGGGGAAGTAGGCGGGGTAGCGGATCACGAGGTGCCCGATCCGTCCGGTGTCGTCGAACTCGTGTGCGGGGAAGGTCTTCTCCCACTCACCGCCGTGCGAGTACAGCGGCGCGGGGTCCTCGGACCTGGAGAAGTAGGGCACCAGTGCCTCGTGGAGGGCCTGGAGCCGTTCGATCTGGGCCTCGTCGGGCCCTTCGGGCGTCGACGGGGTGCGGTCGCGGCCCTGCCAGGCCGCCGCCGCCATCACGGTGACCACGGCGAGCAGCGGCCCGTACGGCACCAGCGCCACGACCAGCATCAGGGAGGCCACCAGGAAGAGCAGTGGCCCGCGCCTGTCCTTGGGGGTGTCGGCCCACTTGCGCCGCCCGGCCGAGGCCAGCAGGCGCAGTCCGCGCGAGACGGTGATCAGCGGGTGGAGGACGTCGGTGGCGCTGTCGGCCGCCGTCCGGGCCAGCTCCCGGCTCCGGGCGATCTGCGTCCGGGCGATCTGCACGCTGTCTTTGCTCAGAATGCGGGGGAGAGGGCGCCGGGCCACTGCTGTCTCCTGTTGGTGCGTACGGGCGGGACGTGAGGTGCCGGCGTCAGAACTTGATGCCGCCTAGGAGACTCGCCAGGCTCTCTCCACCGGCCTTGATACTCGGGGCGATGGCCGTGCTCGACAGGTAGAAGCCGAAGAGGGTCGAGACGCACGCGTGCGAGCCCTTGAGGCCGTCCTTGCGGAAGAAGAGGAACACGACGGTGCCGAGCAGGACGACGCCTGACATGGAGAGGATCATTGGGGGCCTCCTGGTGTCGAGGGGGACAGTCACCATCAGTACTTCCAGGATCACAGCATGTATCTATACGATAAAAGGTGCAACCGGGTGAATTTCGTGGCTTTTCGCCCGGTCGGCCGAGTCGGTCATAGGCTGCCTGAGCAGGGCACTTGCGTCAGTCGGGGCCTGTGGTGATCTTTACCTCGGGCACTTCGGGTCATGTGAGGCGCGAGCCAGTACCCTTGCGATTCACCTGAACGGTTGTAATGAGAGGCGGTCCGGCCGATGAGTGAAGCCCCCGACCCCGAGGTCGTGGAGCTGGCGACCAAGATCTTCGATCTGGCCCGGCAGGGGCAGACCGAGGCGCTCGTGGCGTACGTCGACGCGGGTGTTCCGGCCAACCTCACCAACGACCGTGGTGACTCCCTGGTGATGCTCGCCGCCTACCACGGCCACGCCGGCGCGGTCCGGGAGCTGCTCGCCCGTGGCGCGGAGGCGAACCGGGTCAACGACCGAGGCCAGACCCCGCTCGCGGGTGCCGTCTTCAAGGGCGAGACGGACGTGATCAAGGTCCTCCTGGAGGGCGGGGCCGACCCCGCCGAGGGGACGCCGTCGGCCGTCGACACGGCCCTCATGTTCGGCAAGACGGAACTTCTGGAACTGTTCGGCGTCAACTGACGCGAACGTCCTGAACGGCTACGACACGGAAAACGGGGGAGGCGGTACAGGGCCGCCGGAAATACGGTCGCGGCAGCACACACCGCGGGTCATCATGACGACGTGATTCACGGACGCGATGGCTGGGCAGGTGTTGCCGCACCGCGCGGACCGTGATCGGTCCGCATGGGCCACCGACGAGAGGCAGAGAGAGATGGTCTACAGCAAGCAAGAGACGGCGGGCGCTCCGACGTTGTGTCACGCGGCCAGGTAGTGCGTGTTCCCCGGTTGCGTCGACGCTTGATGTGAGGCTGTTTCCCATGTTCGATCCGGTCATAGCGCCCAGCGGTACGCTGCTCGGCCTGCTCCAGCGGGGCCGCGGCGACGGCACGCTGCACGCGCTCACCGCCCCCCGCGCCGAAGCGCTTGCGGCCCTGAACCACTGTGTGCTGCGCGATCCCCGCCACGACTGGCAGGTGGAGAACCGCTCCCTGTACTACGCCCGGCTCTATCTCGACCTGAACGGCGAGCTGGACGCGGTCGAGGCACACCTCTTCGACCCCGAGGACCTGCTCGACACCGAGGAGTCCCGCACCGGCCTGGCCCTGGCCGTGCTCGGGCACCTCGCCTCCTACGGCCGGCGCGACGCGCTCGAACTGCTGCGCAGGTACGCCGCCCAGGGCTCCAACTGGGCCTGGGCGCTGGACGAGCTGGCCCTGAGGGACGACGACGCGGGCCTGCGCGCCCTCGCCGCGCCGGTCCTGGCCCGTTTCCCCGCCGACCCCGAGGGCGAGGCCGAGCTGGCCGTCGCCGTGCGCGACGCCTTCGAGCCGCGGCCCTGGCGGCTGTGGGCCGAGGACCCGCGCGAATCGATCGCCACGCGCGTGCGTGCCGCCCAGGAGGCCGGCTGTTTCGACCGCTGGCAACGCCAGATGCGCCCGACCGGCCCCCGCCCGGGGTGGAGCGTGAGCGCCGTCTTCGAATGGGCCCAGCAGGGCATGGACCGCGGCGCAGCCCTCCACGTCCCCGCCGCCCGCTGCCTGGTCGCCGTGGCCGGCCCCGAGGACCGGCCGGAGATCCTGCGGGCGGCCAGGAACGGCATCGACGGAGCCCGGTGCACCGCACTGCGCTACCTCGCCGACAGCAACGACCGCGACGCCCTGGACCTGATCGAGGCCGCGGTCGCCGACGGCACGACGGTCGTCGTGGAGGCCGCCGTCGACGCCTTCGAACGGATGCGCAGCATCGCCGCCGTGGACCGCGCGCGCGGCTGGGCCCAGCGTCCCGACGCGCTCGGTGCCGCCGCCGGACGCATGCTCGCCTGCCGCGGCGGCACGCAGGACAGCGGTCTCGTCCTCGGCGCCCTGCGCGAGACGGTACGGGGCGAGGGCCCCGACGCCCCCTCCCTGTGGACGCTGGCCGACGGCGCCGGACGCCTCGGCATCGCCTGCGCGGCCCCCGTGCTGCGCCACATCTACCGGGAGACGGCCTCCTCCCACCTGCGCGGCCGCGCCGCCCGCGCCCTGGCCGCCACCGACCCCTCCTTCGCCGCGGGCTTCGCCGTCGAGTGCCTGTGGGACTGCGAGGAGACCACCCGGGAGATCGCCGCCCGGCACGCCGAGACCGGCGACGCCCGCGTCGTGGAGCGGCTCCGCCGCCTCGCCGCCGATCCGGCCGAGGAGGACGAGGTGCAGACAGCGGTACGCAGCCGCTTCGGACCGGACCTCACCACCGGCTGACCCGGCACTTCCCACACGGCCCGGGCGGGCCACCACCCGCCGTGTGAACATCGGGTGACCCGCAGGTCAGGCGGCCGTGACCGCCGTCTGACCTGCGTGGGTGCGCGACCCAACGCTCACGGGACGTTCCCCGGGCGGAAAGATCGAAGTTGACGCGGCCACGTTCGGCGCGGCGACAACACCCCTATGCGTGTCGTCATCGTGACCGAATCCTTTCCCCCCGATGTGAACGGCGTGGCCCACTGCGCGCTCCAGACCGCCCGGCACCTCGTAGATCGCGGTCACCATCCGCTCGTCGTCGCCCCCGCCCCCGCTCCCGGCAGCGGGCCGGACACGGACGCCCCGTGCCCGGTCGTGCGGATTCCCTCCCTCCCGCTGCCCGGCTACCCCCAGGTGCGCGTCGCCCTCCCCAGTCGGCGCCTCGCCGCTGCCCTGGTCGCGCACCGTCCCGACGTGGTCCATCTCGCCAGCCCCTTCGTCCTCGGCGTGCGCGGCATGGCGGCCGCCGCCCGCCTCGGCCTCCCCGCCGTCGCCGTCTACCAGACCGATCTCGCCGGATACGCCCGTACCTACATGGGCGCCGGAGAGGCGGCCGCCTGGCGCCGGATCCGCTCCGTGCACGCCGCCGCCGACCGCACCCTGGCCCCCTCCAGCGCGGCCCTGCACGACCTGGAGGCGCACGGAGTGCCCCGGGTACGACTGTGGCAGCGCGGCGTGGACACCGTACGTTTCCGGCCAGAACACCGTGACGAGACGCTGCGCCGCGAACTCGCCCCGAACGGCGAGCTGATCGTCGGCTACGTCGGCCGGCTCGCCCCCGAGAAGCACGTCGAACTCCTCGCCGGCGTCTGCGGCCTCGCGGGCGTCAAGGTCGTGGTCGTCGGCGACGGGCCCAGCCAGGACCACCTGACCGAGGCCCTGCCCGGCGCCGTCCTCCTGGGCCGGCGCACCGGCGACGAACTCGCCCGGATCTTCGCCTCGCTGGACCTGTTCGCGCACACCGGCCCCTTCGAGACCTTCTGCCAGACCGTCCAGGAGGCCATGGCCAGCGGAGTCCCGGTCGTCGCGCCCGCCGCCGGCGGCCCGCTC
>NZ_JBSGDB010000360.1:0-9266 GCF_053602155.1 Streptomyces sp. NPDC004561 | reverse complement strand
GTGGTCAAGGCGGTGACGGGCGAGGAGATCACCCAGAACGGGCTCGGCGGCGCCGACGTCCACGCGGAGACCAGCGGGGTGTGCCACTTCGCGTAGCGGCACAGCCGGCCTGGAGGGCCAGCTGGTCCTGCATCAGCCGGCGTGCGCCCTGGATGACGTCGGAGGGCAGTGTGTCGTAGTCGAGCTCGGTCACCAGACGAGCGACTGCTGCCTCGACAGGGGGGATGTTCTGCATGATGTCCGTGTCTCGCTTCCGCTTCGGTCGACCGCCGTCCGGCGATCCGGCAAGGCACTCCTCGTGTTTCCACATCATATATATTATATTTCCGTTGCTGGCAACCATGGCGTCGTCCGCCGCCCGCCGATGCAGGGCTCCTCAGGGCGTGCGCGCGGCCCAGGACGCGAGGATGCGCAGCCCGTCGTGGGAAGGGGTGCCGGGTTCCGCGGTCAGGGTGACGAGTTGCTGGTCCGGGTCGGCGGGGCAGGTGAGGGTGTCCCAGTGGAGCGTCAGATCGCCGGCGACGGGATGGTGGAGCACCTTGGTGCCGAGGGTGCTGACGGAGACCTGATGGTCGCCCCACCACCGGCGGAAGTCCTCGTCATGGATGCTCAGCTCGCCCACCAGGCCGCACAGGCGCTGGTCCGTCGAGTCGCGGGCGGCTTCCATGCGCAGCTGTGCGACGGAGGTGCGGGCGACGTGCTGCCAGTCGGTGTACAGCGTCCGCATGACGGGGTCGGTGAAGACGAGCCGCACGTAATTGCGCTTCTTCGCAGGTATCCTCGCGAAATCCGTGATCAGGGCGGCGGCCAGGGGATTCCACGCGAGGATGTCCGTCCGGCGTCCCAGGACGATCGCCGGGGTGTCGACGAGGCCGTGGAGAAGGCGCCGCAACTGCGGCTGGACCTTCTGCGGTACGCATCGGCGGCGCCGGGTCGCGTCCTTGTCCGCGAGTTCGTACATGCGTTCGCGCTGGTCGTTGTCGAGGTGGAGAACGCGGGCGATTCTGTTCAGCACCGACGCGGACGCCTGGATACGGCCCTGCTCGATCCGGGCGTAGTAGTCGGCACTGATGGCGGCGAGCAGGGCCACTTCCTCCCGGCGCAGCCCCTTGACCCGCCGCCGGCTGTCGCTGTCCGGCAGCCCCATGGCGCGCAGGCTCAGCGCGCAGCGGTGGTCCTTGAGAAAGGCCCCCAGCTCGTTGCGGCTCGGGTTGCTGGTCATACGTGCGAGTCTGACAGAGAGCCCACCTTCTGTGAGGGGTAGGAATCTCTACCACGATCGGGCCACCCCCGGGGAGTGGGACGCCGTCTCCGGACGCCCTGTCCAGATGGCGGCGCCGTGATCTCCCGCCGATACTCGAAGGCGTTGCTTTCGGACGGCCGGTCCCGCGAAGGTCACCGGCCGGGCCACCTACGCTGCCGAGTTCGATCCCGGCCCGAGACTCGCGTACGGCGTCGTCGGCACGTCGAGTATCCCGAACGGCCGCATCACCGCCATCGACACGGCCGCGGCCGAGTCCGCGCCCGGCGTCGTCTCCGACACCTTCGAGAACGCAACGTGCGCCGCATCGCTCGTACACGCGACGTACGCCGAGGAGCCGGCGGTCACGTCGTTCGAGGAAGCCGCAGCGCGCGCCGTACCACCGAGACCGGGCAACCAGCGGTTCGGCATGCCTGGTGAGTCACGGCGCGGAGACCCATATGCCGCGCTGCGCACGGCTGACGTCAAGGTCGATTCCACGTACGTGATCGCGCGCGAGGATCACAACCCCATCGAGCCGCATGCCACGACGGCGGTCTGGAACGCCGGAACGCTCACTCTGTGGACCAAGACCCAGTGGGTCAGCAACACCGGTGCCGAGATCGCCGCGACCTTCGGGATCCCGCCCGAGCACGTCGAGGTCGTCTCGCGCCACGTAGGCGGCGCCTTCGTCGCCATTCGGCACGAGGGTACGGCGGCCACCTCGCGGTACGAGCAGTACGCGGAGAACCTCCTCGGTCCCACCCGGTTCCTCTATCGGTGCCCGAACGTCGCCACGCGCCATCGCCTCGCCGAGATGAACGTCAACACCCCGTGCTCCATGCGGGCGCCCGGGGAGATCAGCGGCATCTTCGCCCTGGAGTCAGCGATCGACGAACTCGCGGAAGCGCTGGACATCGACCCGGTCGAGCTGTGCCTGCGCAACGACACCGATCACGACCAGGGCAGGAATCTGCCGTTCTCCAGCCGCGGTCTGCGGGACTGCCTCGTCGCCGCGGGACAGTGCTTCGGCTGGGACCGCCGCGACCCGCGGCATCGGATCGATGCGCGACGAGCAGGGACAACTGATCGGCTACGGATGTTCCGCCGCTGGGACTGCCCCTCGAGAAGGTGCGCTCGCCGCGTGCGCCGAGGCGAGGCGCCGAGCCCTCGAACAGGCGGGGGAGACCAGCAGCGACGCCGAACTCGCCGATGTCATGGGGGGGGTTGAACCACACGGTCGAAGCGAGCGCGGACTACCGGCCCGGCGAGGAGTCCAACCGGTACTCGATGCAGGCGTACGGTGCCATCTTCGCCGAAGTGAGAGTCGATGCGGACATCGGTGAGCTGGAGGCGATCTTCGTCGACGACGACGATCCGCATGTCAATCCGCTGGGGACGAAGGGAGTCGGCGAGATCGCGTCGATCGGCGTGGCCCCAGCCATCGCGAACGCCGTGTACCACGCCACCGGCCGGCGGATGCGCAGTCTTCCCATCACGCCGGCGGCTGCCCCCGTGATCAGGCGAAGTGGCTGTTGAACCAGGCGAGCATCTGCTCGGGGTTCTCGGGGAAGTAGTTGTAGCCGTCGAAGCGCACCGTGGTGCCCTCGATCCAGAACAGCTTCTTGTCCTCGGCGCCGATGTTGTCGTAGATGCTCTGGACGTCCTCGGGGCGGGTGGAGGAGTCGGCGTGGACCTGGGCCACTAGCGTCGGGGTGGTGACGGACTTGGCGTACTCCAGCGGAGACAGCTCATCGAGCTCGAAGCTGGTCAGCTTCTTGAACTCGTCGGTGAACAGCTCGACCCCGCCGGGGAAGCCGATGGCCTTGGAGGTCTCCTCGATCAGGTACCGCACCGACATGGGCTGGACCGCCACCATGGCGCGCAGGTTCTCGAACTCCTCAGGGTGCTTGGTCATGCCGACCATCGTGGCGTTCGCACCCGTGCAGCGGCTGAGCAGGCCGATGTGGGAGTTGTCCATGCCCAGGCGCTCGCGGCCGTAGCGCAGGGACCCGATGACGTCGCGGTACTCGAGCCACCCGAGACCGCAGACGCCACCGCTGGCCGCGTCGCTGCGCCCGTGGTTGCGCAGGTCGTAGGCCAGCACGTTGTAGCCCGCGTCGTGCAGGTTCTTGTAGTCGGGAAGGAAGTTGACCTCGAAGTCGACCGAGGGGTTGCTGAACTCCGGCAGGTGCCCGGGGTAGCCGTAGCGGTTGGCGGGCATGGGGTGGTTGGCGATGACGAGCTTGTCGGAGTCGGCCGGGATGAACCAGCCCTCCAGCGTCGTACCGTCCGCAGCCGGGAAACGGACATCCTCGTAGGCCATCCCGTACTCGTCGGGACGCCGCAGGATGGGGGTGCGAGTGGAGAACGCGAGCGCGCGGGCCAGGTTGGAGATGATTCCCTCTGGCGTGATCGTCGACATGAGCAAAAACTCCTGGGTTCAGGGGGGAGTGGCCCGTCAGGCGCCGTTCGTCCGGCGGGGGTCGCGGCAGACGCCGGAAACCGCGGGGAGCTGAACTCCCGCTCTGGCAGGGCTTCTTCGACTCAACCACGACGACCTCCGCCACGCCATGGGGGTTCCGGGGTAGGAAACCCGGCCCCCATGGCGCACCGGGGCCGGCGGTACCGGGTGCGGTGTGCCTGCCCGGCCCGGAGCGGTCGGCCCTCGAAACGTCCTCAAGCCTTGTCGGTCTGCCGCGAAGCGGGCTGCTCCGTGGCGGCCCAGGAGGCGAGGAAGCGCAGTCCCTCGGCCGAGGGCGTCCCGGGTTCGGCCGACCACACGGTCAGCTGCTGGTCGGAATCGGCGGCTGAGCCGAGACTCTCCCAGTCGAGGGTGAGCTCACCGGCCACGGGGTGACGCATCGTCTTGGTACCGAAGGCCCGGTGAGCCACGTGGTGACCGGCCCACCACTGACGGAAGTGCGGGTCCTGGACGGAAAGCTCCCCGACGAGTGCGGTGAGACGCGGGTCGTCCGGATTCCGCGCGGCTTCCATGCGCAGGAAGGCGACGCAGTCCCGGGCGGTCGTTTCCCAGTCCAGGTACCGGTCCCGTACCGTGGGATCGGTGAAAACAAGCCGCACGTAATTCCGCCGCTCCTGCGGTATTCGGGAGAAATCCGTGAGCAGGGCGGTCGCGAGGGGATTCCAGGCGAGAATATCCATGCGGCGGCCGAGCACCATGGCGGGAATGTCGGTGAGGGCGTCGAGAAGGCGCTGCAGCGACGGCCGGACCTGCTGCCCCTTCTGCTGGCGGGGGCGCGCGCTCTCCTTGCCGGCCAGTTCGAACAGGTAGTCGCGCTGGTCGTCGTCCAGGCGCAGAACCCTCGCCAGAACGGTCAGCACCGGCGCGGAGGCCTGGAGCCGGCCCTGTTCGAGGCGGGTGTAGTACTGGGCACTGATCGAAGCCAGCTGGGCCACCTCTTCACGGCGCAGCCCGGGAACCCGCCGCAGCGCCCCTGTCTCCGACAGTCCCATGGCCGCGGGGCTCAGCTCGGCACGCCGAGCCTTGAGGAACTGTCCCAGTTCGCTGCGGTTCACGTCCCTGCTCATGCGAGTCAGGCTACTGCCGCCACCATGCCGGGGCCGCGCCGCAGGGGGGTAGAGATTCATACCCTGCAAAACCGCCTTCCGGCATGCGATTCTCCATAGATGCAGGAATTTCTCTGTACATATTCGGAGAACGGAACCACTTTCGCATGAAGCACGTTTCTCTCGGCGGACTCGAGGTCTCCCGCATCGGTCTGGGCGCCATGTCGATGTCCGCCTACTACACCGGTGCGGGCAGTGACGACGCGGAGTCCGTCCGCACCATCCACCGGGCGCTGGAGCTCGGCGTCACCCACATCGACACCGCCGAGGTGTACGGCCCCTTCACCAACGAGGAGCTTGTGGCCCGGGCCGTGAAGGGGCGCCGGGACCAGGTGGTGCTGGCGACGAAGTTCGGCGGCGGCATCTCCCACAGCGGTCGTGAGGGTGTGGGGCTGGACAGCAGCCCGGCCAGCATCCGCGTCGCCGTCGAGGGCTCTTTGAAGCGGCTGGGTACCGACTACATCGATCTGTACTACCAGCACCGCGTCGACCCGAGCACGCCCATCGAGGAGACCGTGGGGGCGTTGGCCGAGCTGGTGGCCCAGGGCAAGGTCCGGCACATCGGTCTGTCCGAGGCTTCTCCGGCGACGATCCGCCGCGCCCACGCCGTCCATCCGGTGGCGGCTCTGCAGACGGAGTACTCGCTGTGGACCCGTGATGTGGAGGCGGAGCTGCTGCCCGTGCTGCGGGAGCTGGGTATCGGTCTGGTGCCGTACTCGCCGCTGGGTCACGGCTTCCTCACCGGCCGGATCCGCTCCATGGACCAGCTCGCGGCCGACGACTGGCGTCAGGGCAACCCCCGCTTCATCGGCGAGAACTTCCAGCGCAACCTGCGCATCGTCGACGAGGTCGAGGCGGTGGCGGCCGAGGCGGACGCCACCCCGGCGCAGATCGCGCTGGCCTGGCTCCTCGCCCAGGGCGACGACATCGCCCCGATTCCGGGCACCAAGCGTGTGTCCCGTGTGGAGGAGAACAGCGCCGCCGACGGCATCGAGCTGACCGCGGAGCAGATCGCACGACTGGACAGCCTCACCCCGGCGCTCGGCGACCGCCACGACGAGATCGGCATGGCGGTCATCGACCGCTGACGCGGTCACCGCCTGGCCGTGCCGCTCGATTCGAGCCCTCCCCCCACACAAGGACCATTCATCATGACTGCCGTCTCCGCGTATGCCGCCCCCTCCGCCGGAGCGCCGCTCGAGCGCACCACCATCGAGCGTCGCCCCGTCGGCGAGCACGACGTGCTGATCGAAATCAAGTACGTCGGCATCTGCCACACCGACATCCACAACGCCCGCGACGAATGGGGCCGCGGAGGCTTCCCCCTCGTACCCGGCCACGAGATCGCCGGGGTGGTCACCGAGGTCGGCCCCGGCGTGACGAAATACAAGGCCGGCGACCGCGTCGGTGTCGGCTGCATGGTCGACTCCTGCCGGAAGTGCGAGAACTGCCGGAACGGGCTCGAGGTCTACTGCACGGGCGGCGGCCTCGTCGCCACCTACGCCGACACCGAGCGGTACACGGACGGCGCGCCCACGCAGGGCGGCTACTCCACCCACATCGTCGTCGACGAGCACTTCGTCCTGCGCATCCCCGACGGCCTCTCCCTGGAGCAGGCCGCCCCGCTGCTGTGCGCGGGCATCACCACCTACTCCCCGCTGCGCCACTGGAACGCCGGCCCCGGCAAGAAGGTCGCCGTCATCGGCCTGGGCGGCCTCGGCCACCTCGGTCTCAAGTTCGCCCACGCGCTCGGCGCCGAGGTCACCGTCCTGTCGCAGTCCCTGCGCAAGAAGGACGACGGCCTCAAGCTCGGCGCCGACCACTACTACGCCACCAGCGACCCGAAGACCTTCGAGGAGCTGGCCGGCACCTTCGACCTCATCCTGAACACGGTCTCCGCGTCCCTGGACGGCGACGCCTATCTGTCCCTGCTGCGTACCGACGGCACCATGGTCTACCTCGGCATCCCCGAGAAGCCCGTCTCGGCGAACATCGGCTCGCTCATGATGGGCCGCAAGTCGATCGCCAGCTCCGGCATCGGCGGCATCCCCGAGACCCAGGAGATGCTCGACTTCGCCTCGGAGCACGGGGTCGGCGCCGACGTCGAGATCATCGGTGCCGAACAGATCAACGAGGCCTACGACCGTGTCGTGCGCAGCGATGTGCGCTACCGGTTCGTGATCGACAACTCCACCATCTGAGCGTCGGTCGTCACCACGGGCGGCCGGGCCGGACCGAGACCACGCGACCCGGCCCGGCCGCCTGAACCACTTCGCGTCATCTGGAGCGACATCCCCCATGAGCAAAGTTTTCATCATCACCGGTGCCGGTCGCGGTATGGGCGCGGACATCGCCCGCCAGGCACTCAAGGCCGGCCACCAGGTGGTGGCCACCGGCCGCCGCCCCGAGAAGGTCCTCGAAGCCCTCGGCGGTGAGCAGGACAACCTCCTGGCGATCGCCTTGGACGTCACCGACCCGGGCGACGCCGAGAAGGCGGTCCAGGCGGCCGTCGACCGCTTCGGCCGGATCGACGTCCTGATCAACAACGCCGCGAACACCTACGGCGGGTTCTTCGAGACGATCTCCGACGCGCAGATGCGGGCGCAGCTGGAGACGAACCTGTTCGGCCCGATGAACGTCACCCGAGCGGTCCTGCCGGTCATGCGGCGCCGGCGCTCCGGACACGTCGTCTCGATCTCCTCCCTGGCTGGTGTGGTCGGCCTGCCTGGCACCACCGCCTACGCCACCTCGAAGTTCGGACTGGAGGGCTGGATGGAGGCCCTGCGCTTCGACCTGGAGCCGTTCGGCATCCGCACCACGGTCGTCGAGCCGGGCTACTTCCGCACCGAGCTGCTGACGGACGCCTCGTCCAACGTCGCGGAACTGTCCATCGACGACTACGCGGAGCGTTCGGCGGCCATGCAGGCGGGCCGTGCGCGTATGAACGGCCGGCAGCCCGGTGACCCCGTCAAGCTCGCGGACGCCCTGCTGAAGGTCGTGGACCTGGACGAGCCGCCGCTGCGGTTCGTCGCCGGCTCGGATGCCATCGAGGCCGTCGCGGTCAAGGCCAGGGAACTGCTGGCGCAGGCCGAGGCCTCGCGTGAGCTGGGTATGGACCTGGCCCACACCGACGCCGCCTGACCAGACACGACACACTCTCCAGAGAGGACACCATGGAATTCGTTCAGCGGCAGGCCACGAGCAAAGCGCCGGCGGACTGGTTCACCGGCGACGTGTGGTGGGACGTCATCCACGCCGGCCAGGAGCCGTCCCGGATGCGGGCCAACCTCGTCCGCTTCGCCCCGGGCGCGCGAACGAACTGGCACTCCCATGTGCTGGGCCAGACCCTGCACGTCGTGTCCGGCGTCGCCCTGATCGGCACCCGTGACGGCACGGTCTTCGAGGCCCACCCGGGCGAGACCGTCACCTGCCCGCCCGGCGAGGAACACTGGCACGGCGCCACCCCCGACCGCTTCATGGAGCACATCGCCATGTGGGAGGGCAGGGGCGACGGCACCCCGGAGACCGAGTGGAGCGAGCCGGTCACCGACGAGCAGTGCGACGGCCCCCGCACCACCAGCCACTGACGCGCAGGCCTCGTCCACAACGCCATTGACGGTGCGACGGCGTCGAGAAGGCGACCTCCTTCTCGACGCCGTCGGCGTACCTAGTCACCATCCCAGATCGGAGTCACTCCATGCGTTACGCCGTTCTCGGCACCGGCAGTGCCGGCCTGACCATTGCTGCCAGGCTCGTGTCCCTCGGGCACGAGGTCATCATCGGCACCCGAAACCCGCAGGACACCCTGGCCCGCACAGAGCCGGACAGGATAGGGAACCCGCCGTTCGCCGAGTGGCGGACCGCCCACCCGCAGGTGGGTCTCGCGACCTTCGCTGAGGCCGCGGCCTTCGGCGAGGCCGTCGTCAACGCCACCGCCGGCACCATCAGCCTGGTGGCCCTCGAGGCCGCGGGCGCCGAGAACCTGGCGGGGAAGGTGCTCGTCGACATCTCCGACCCGATCGACATCAGCCAGGGCCCCGTGCTCAACCCCGGCAACACCGACAGCCTCGGCGAGCAGATCCAGCGCGCGTTCCCCGATCTCAAGGTCGTCAAGGCCCTCAACACCATGAACTGCCGGGTCATGGTCGACCCGTCGCGTGTTCCGGGTCCGCACAACGTGTTCATCTGCGGCGACGACGCCGACGCCAAGAAGAGCGTGACCGAACTGCTCCACTCCTTCGGCTGGCCGCAGGACAGCGTCATCGACCTGGGCGACATCATCTCCGCCCGTTACACCGAGATGCTGGCGCCGATCTGGCTGCGGATACTGCAGAAGCTCGGACACACCGATTTCAACTTCCACATCCAGGTCGCCGGCAACGAGGCCTGAGGGATACACAGAAGAACGGTGTCGGGGGGGGGGCCGGGGGGCGGG
>NZ_JBSGDB010000359.1:0-9333 GCF_053602155.1 Streptomyces sp. NPDC004561 | reverse complement strand
CCGAGGAGAAGGCCGACGTCGTACGACGGCTGCAGCGCGAGGGACGCGCCGTGGCCATGGTCGGCGACACCCACGGGCCCAGCGGCCCGGCATCTCCTCGCCGTCGGGGGCGTTCAGGCGCTTGCCCTTCAGCTCGGCCACCGCGGCCTCCCACTCCGGGGAGCCCGCGGCGAGCTCGGACACGGACGCCGGGAACGACACCAGCCGGCCGCCCTTGTCCTTGCTGCGCACGGTCACCTCGGCGGAGCCCCCGTCGACCAGCCCCGCCAGCGGCTGCTCCCCGGGCCCGTCGCCGACCAGGCACACCGCGCCCTCGTGCCACACGTGCCACAGGGCACGGGCCGCCGGGGCGCCGGCGCCCCTGACCCAGATGAGGCCGGACTTCTTCGAGGCCTCCTCGATGAGGGCCCGCTCGCGCACGCTTGTCATGAGAGTCACCCTATTCCAGCCCGCTCACAGCCAGCCGTTGCGCTTCAGCACCCGGTGGATGCCCACGCACATGGCGACGGTGAGGCCCAGGACCAAGGCGTAGCCGTACTTCCAGTGCAGCTCCGGCATGTGGTCGAAGTTCATCCCGTACACCCCGGTCACCATCGTCGGCACGGCGATGATCGCGGCCCACGCGGTGATCTTCCGCATGTCCTCGTTCTGCGCGACGGAGGCCTGGGCGAGGTTGGCCTGGAGGATGGAGTTGAGGAGCTCGTCGAAGCCGAGGACCTGCTCCTGGACCCGGGCGAGGTGGTCGGCGACGTCCCGGAAGTACTTCTGGATGTCGGGGTCGACCAGCCGCATCGGGCGCTCGCTCAGCAGCTGCATGGGCCGCAGCAGCGGTGCGACCGCGCGCTTGAACTCCAGTACCTCACGCTTGAGTTGGTAGATCCGCGCCGAGTCCACACCGCGCGAGACCCCGCCCCTGCGGCCCGGCGAGAAGACCTCGGTCTCCACCTCGTCGATGTCGTCCTGCACCGCGTCGGCCACCGCGATGTAGCCGTCCACGACATGGTCGGCGATGGCGTGCAGCACGGCCGAGGGGCCCTTGGCCAGCAGCTCCGGGTCGTCCTGCAGACGGTGTCTGAGGGCCCGCAGGGAGCCCTGGCCGCCGTGCCGGACGGTGATGAAGAAGTCCCGGCCGGTGAAGCACATCACCTCGCCGGTCTCGACGACCTCGCTGTTGGCGGTGAGCCGGTCGTGCTCGACGTAGTGGATGGTCTTGAAGACGGTGAACAGTGAGTCGTCGTACCGCTCCAGCTTCGGTCGCTGGTGCGCCTGCACCGCGTCCTCCACGGCCAGCGGGTGCAGCCCGAACTCGCTCGCGATACCGGCGAATTCGGCCTCGGTCGGCTCGTGCAGCCCGATCCAGACGAAGCCGCCGTCGCGCCGCACCAGCCGCATCGCCTCGTGCGGGCTCAGCGGCTTGTCGCTGCGCACCCGCACGCCGTCGCGGTAGACGGCGCAGTCGACGACGGCCGAGGGCGTGGCCGGGTCACGGGTGGTGTCGTACGCCGGCGCGCTCGTCTCCTTGCGGAGCGAGACACGGGACGGACGGACCACGGCGCGCAGGTCGCGGATCATCGACATGGGCAGGCTCCTTCGCGACAGGCAACGAAAGACCGCCGACGACGGGTGGAACTACCCGGAATGGGGACGTCCTGACTGCAGATGTTTGGCACGTCCGCAAAGCGGGGAGCACCGCACCGTTGCGGTGGCGACTTCGCTACTGATGCAGAACTGATTCGGATCAGGCAGATCAGGTGATCGGGCGGATCAGGTGATCAGACGGATCAGGCAAAGCGAGACGAAGTGCTCTTCCGGACGGAAACGCGCACGGGAAGGCGGCAGCCAGCCAGAAACCAGCCAGTGACTACATCAGTGGGCGGAAGAGCGAGTGGTACTGCACGGTCGACTTCGATCCATGACAGCCCCACCTCCTCCGGCCGGTCCCTCGTAAGGGAGTCTCCTCGGGGTCGGAACTCGATCGCGACGCTTCGGCGTGCTGTCCCGAACCACCGGCTCAGAGTAGCAGCCGCCCCTGCTGTCAAGGCGCCGCTTTGCCCGCCACTGACGAGTTCTATGCTCACGGCATGGTTGATGTTCTTCCACTGGTCGAGGCACGGTTGACCACCGCGCTGGGCGAACCGGACGCGCGCGCCGCCGTCACGTTCCTCGGCACGGACCGCATCGAGGTGCTCCGCTTCAGTGAGGGGGACGTCGTCCGGTACGCGTCCCTCGGCATGTCCGCGCACCCCATGACCGACCCCACGGCGATGGTCGCCGACCCCGTCAAGGGGCCCCGCGCCGAGCTGTTCCTGTCCGTCCGCGCGGGCGCCGCCGACACCGACAAGGTGCTCCGTCCGCTGGCCGTGTTCGCCGCGTCCCCGCAGGTGGAGGGACTGGTGGTGACGCCGGGCGCCTCCTTGGACACCGGTGAGCCGCTGTGGCCCGGCGCCCCCTTCACCTCGGTCCTGGTGGGCGAGCCCGGCGGTCTCGTGGAGGATCTGGAGCTGGACGCCCCGCTGGATCCCGTACGGTTCCTGCCGCTGCTGCCGATGACGGCGAACGAGGCCGCCTGGAAGCGGGTGCACGGCGCCCAGGCCCTCCAGGAGCGCTGGCTGGCGAACGGGACGGACCTGCGGGAGGGATGCCGCAGGTCCGGCCCGCGGGGGTGTGCCAGCTCACCAAATGCCTTCGGGGGGCGGTCAGTTGGCGAAGACGCCGACCCCGTCCTCGGCCGCGCGCAGCGGCCGCGGCTCCTCCGCCTCGTGGGTGAGGGCCCGGTGCCGCACGGCGACCACGAGCGCGCCCAGCACGGCGGTGACAGCCGCGACCAAGAACGGGACGTGGAGGTCGGTCCACTCCTCGATCTTCGGCGCGAAGTAGGGCGCGGCGGCGGCCGCGAACCAGCGGACGAAGTTGTAGCCCGCGCTCGCCACCGGGCGCGGCGCGTCCGACACACCGAGGGCCAGCTCGGTGTAGACGGTGTTGTTCACGCCGATGAAGGCGCCGGACAGGATCGTGCAGACGACCGCGGTGGTGTGGCTGCCGTAGCCGAGCACCAGGACGTCCGCCGCGAGCAGCACCAGCGAGCCGCCGAGCACCTTCAGCGAGCCGAACCGCTTCTGCATGCGCGGGGCCACGATCACCGAGAAGACCGCGAGCAGCACGCCCCAGGCGAAGAACACCGCACCGGAGCGGTAGGGGGTCATGTTCAGCACGAACGGCGTGAAGGCCAGCACCGTGAAGAACGTGTAGTTGTAGAAGAACGCCGAGACCGCCGCCGAGGCCAGGCCGCCGTGGCCGAGCGCCCTGATCGGGTCGAGGACCGAGGTCTTCCGGGCGGGCTTCGGCTGCTCCTTCAGGAACGCCGTGACGCACAGGAAGCCGATCGCCATCAGCGTGGCCGTGCCGAAGAACGGGTAGCGCCAGCTCATGTTGCCGAGGAGCGCGCCGAGCAGCGGGCCGCAGGCCATGCCGAGGCCGAGCGCGGACTCGTAGAGCAGGATCGCCGCCGCGCTGCCTCCGGCCCCTCGCCCACCACCCTTGTCCGACGCGCCGGGCGCCGCTCCTATGGGATTCGCCGCGCCGACGATGACCGCCAGGGCGGTGGAGACGAAGAGCGCGTTGCCGAGGCCCCAGCCGGCCCGGAAGCCGACGAGCCGGCCCACGCTGTCCGAGGTGCCGGCCAGACCCGCGAAGACGACCACGAAGGCGAGGCCGAGCAGCAGCGTCCTGCGGCCGCCGATACGGCTGGAGACGAAGCCGGTCAGCAGCATCGCGACCGCGGTGATCAGGAAGTACGAGGTGAAGAGCAGGGACACCTGACTGGCCGTGGCGTGCAGGCCCCGCGCGATCGACGGCAGGATCGGGTCGACGAGGCCGATGCCCATGAAGGCGACGACGGAGGCGCCGGCCGTGACCCAGACCGCCTTGGGCTGCCGCAGGATGCCGCCGGGTCCCGCGTCGAGGGGGTCCATGTGCTTCTCCCGTTCCGTACGAAGATAGTTGCTGTATGCATACAGTAAGTTAGCTCAGCTAATTAGTGCAAACAGCATCTAGTTCTGCCCGGTGGCGGCGTTCGGACGGCTGTTCCGTCCGGACGGGTGATCGTCCTTGACGTGGGCGGGCAGGGGTAGGACCGTGGAGCCCTATGAGGGGCGAACCCAGTTGCCCGCGGTGTGGTGGCCGGGTCAGGGCTCCCGGTCTCTTCGCCGATTCGTGGCAGTGCGATGTGCACGGGGCGGTGTATCCGCTGCAGCCCGTGATCCCGCCCAGCGTCGAGGCACTCGGTGCCGTGGTGCACCGCACGCATGTTCCGCTGTGGATGCCGTGGCCGCTGCCGGTCGGCTGGCTCTTCACCGGGGCGGCCTATGCGGGTGACGACCGCAGCGGCGGCCGGGCGACCGCCGTGGCCTGCTCCGGACCCGGCCCGCTCGGCGGCCCGGGCGAGCTGATCCTGGTCGCCGAGGAACTCGGCGTGGGTCTCGGCGCGCGGTACGCGGGCATCGACGGCCCGGACCCGGGGCCGTACATGAACGTCGAGAAGCCGCCCCAGGCCAAGGTGCTCGCCGGCGGCCGGCCGACCCCGCTCTGGCACGTGTACCGCACCCCGGACGACCGCGCCGTCTTCGCGGGCGAGGCGCTCGGCATGTGGCTGTGGGCGGTGATCTGGCCCGAGCAGGCCGGCCTGCTCATGTACGACGAACTGGTGCTGACCGACCTGCGGGACGCGGGGGCGGAACTGGACCTGGTGCCGTTCGGCGCGCTGTCCCCGAGGCTCCTGCGCCCCTGAGCGTCCGCTGTAGGGGGCGCTGTGCGGCTACGGGTGTGACAGGGCATGCCGTGTCTGCGGCTATCCTTAGGTGTCCTTCCCCGTTCTGTCCCTGCCTGGAGTCACCGTGCGCATCGATCTGCACTGTCACTCCACGGCCTCCGACGGCACGGACACCCCGGCCGGGCTGGTGCGGAAAGCCGCCGCGGCCGGACTGGACGTCGTCGCGCTGACCGACCACGACACCACCCGCGGGTACGCCGAGGCGATCGCCGCGCTGCCCGAGGGGCTCACCCTGGTCACCGGCGCCGAGCTGTCCTGCCGTGTCGACGGCGTCTCGATGCACCTGCTGTCCTACCTCTTCGACCCCGAGGAGCCCGCCCTGCTCGCCGAGCGCGAACTGGTCCGGGACGACCGGGTGCCGCGGGCCAAGGGCATGATCGCCAAGCTGAACGCGCTGGGCGTGCCGGTCACCTGGGAGCAGGTCGAGCGGATCGCCGCCGGCGGCTCCGTGGGGCGGCCGCATGTCGCTTCCGCGCTGGTCGAGCTGGGTGTGGTGCCGACGGTGAGCGACGCGTTCACCGAGGAGTGGCTGGCCGACGGCGGCCGGGCCTTCGTGGAGAAGCACGAGACCGACCCGTTCGAGGCGATCCGGCTGGTCAAGGGCGCCGGCGGGGTGGCCGTCTTCGCGCACCCGGCCGCCGCCAAGCGGGGCCGTACGGTCCCCGAGTCCGCGATCGCCGAGATGGCCGCCGCCGGACTGGACGGCATCGAGGTCGACCACATGGACCACGGCCCGGACGACCGGGCCCGGCTGCGCGGCCTCGCCGCCGAGCTGGGACTGCTGGTCACGGGCTCCTCGGACTACCACGGCAGCCGCAAGACCGTGTCGCTGGGCGAGTACACGACCGACCCGGAGGTGTACGGGGAGATCACGCGACGGGCCACCGGCGCGTTCCCCGTCCCGGGGACCGGCGGAGCCTGACGGCCCTCCGGGGCCGGCCCGCGCCGTCTCACGCCCGTAGTTCTTCTTCTTCCAGCAAGGCCAGTACTTCCCCCATGTTCGACATCGCCGTCTTCGGCTCCCTGTTCCTGACCCTTTTTGTGATTATGGATCCCCCTGGGATCACCCCGATCTTCCTCGCCCTGACCGCCGGCCGGCCGGCCAAGGTGCAGAAGCGGATGGCCTTCCAGGCCGTCTGCGTGGCGGGCGGGGTCATCGCCGTCTTCGGCGTCCTGGGCCACCAGATCCTGAACTATCTGCACGTGTCCGTGCCCGCGCTGATGATCGCGGGCGGTCTGCTGCTTCTGCTGATCGCGCTCGACCTGCTCACCGGCAAGACCGACGAGCCGAAGCAGACCAAGGACGTGAACGTGGCCCTCGTGCCGCTGGGCATGCCGCTGCTGGCGGGGCCCGGTGCCATCGTGTCCGTGATCCTCGCCGTGCAGAAGGCGGGCAGTGTCGCCACGCAGGTCTCGGTGTGGTCCGCGATCCTCGCGATCCACGTCGTGCTGTGGCTGGTGATGCGTTACTCGCTGCTGATCATCCGGGTCATCAAGGACGGCGGCGTGGTCCTCGTGACGCGGCTCGCGGGCATGATGCTCTCCGCGATCGCCGTGCAGCAGATCATCAACGGGATCACTCAGGTGATCCGGGGGAGCTGAGCTCGTGGTCTCGGCTCCCCCGGAAAGCTTGAGTGGATCTCCCCGTTACGAGGCCGAGGTCTCGGCCGGGCGGATCCACAGGCGCTGTCCGATGGCGGCGGCCTGCTGAACGATCCGGTTGACGGAGGCGGCGTCCACGACGGTGGTGTCCACGGTGGTGCCGTCGACCTCGTCGAGTCGCATGATCTCGAAGCGCATGGCTTCTCCCTTCGTCTGGTCATCCTCCTGCGGAGAACTACGCGGAGAACTACTTGGTGCACCGGCTGTGTATCCGGTGTCGTATGTAGTCAACGTGCTGCATGTTACAAACATTCCCTACGCTAAATAAATTTTTCGAACGTCTAATTACCGACCGGTAAGCGGCGTGCGCGGGACCGCTCGGGACCGGTTGTGTCCGCAGCGTGACCACCAGGACAATGGAGGCGATGAACGACGACCTGGCGGCCCTCGGCGCCCGCATCGACCGCACGAACGAGCTGCTGGAACGCATGCTCGCCGAGGTGGCGAAGACGCCCTCGACCCACGCGATCTTCGTCGACGCGGGCTATCTGTACGCGGCCGCGGGCCGGCTGGTCGCCGGGACGGAGGACCGCCGCGCCTTCGACCTCGACGCCGAGGGCCTGATCGACGCGCTGATCGACAAGGCCCGCACGATCTTCGCGGACAGCCGGCTGCTGCGCGTCTACTGGTACGACGGCGCCCGGCGCCGCATCCACACCGCCGAGCAGCAGTCCATCGCCGAACTCCCCGACGTCAAGGTCCGCCTCGGCAACCTCAACGCCAACAACCAGCAGAAGGGCGTCGACTCCCTGATCCGCACGGACCTGGAATCACTGGCCCGGCACCGCGCGATCAGCGACGCGGCCCTGCTCGGCGGCGACGAGGACCTGGTCTCGGCGGTCGAGGCGGCCCAGGGCTACGGCGCCCGCGTCCACCTCTGGGGCATCGAGGCGCCCGAGGCCCGCAACCAGGCCGAGCCGCTGCTCTGGGAGGTCGACAGCCAGCGCACCCTCGACCTGGAGTTCTTCAAGCCCTACGTCTCCCGCCGCACGGCCGCCGCCTACGACGCCGGCGCCGGAACCCGCCCCACCCGCGAGGACGTCCGCTTCGTCGGCGCCCAGATCGCGGCGAAGTGGCTGGCCTCCCGGGGCCGCGAGGCGCTGGTCGAACTGCTGCCCGGCCATCCCTATCTGCCCGGCTCCGTCGACCAGGACCTCCTGGTCGAGGCCGAGGGACTGCTCCAGTACTCCCTGCGCGGCCAGGCGGACCTGCGCCGGGCGCTGCGCGACGGCTTCTGGGACCACCTCCAGGCGCAGTACTAGCGCCCGCCCGCGACGTCGTCCCAGAAGTCCGCGAGCGCGCGGGCCGTCTCCAGCGGGCGGTCGGTGTTGGGGGAGTGCTCGGCGCCCTCGACGACCGTCCGCCGCGCCCCCAGCCGTACCGCCATGTCGTCGAGCAGCGGCACCGGCCAGGTGTCGTCCTGCCAGCCCGAGAGCACGTGGAACGACAGCGGTACGGCGGCCAGTTCCGCGACCCGGTCCGGCTCCACGCACAACTGGCACCCGGTGGCCAGGAGTTGGGCGGGCTTCGTGCCAAGCCAGCGGCGCCGCAGGTCCTCCCGGTCGTCCAGGCCGCCATCGAGCGCGGGCGTCTCGGTCTCCTCGGGCGCCTCCATCGCCTGCATCGCGTCCCACACCTGCGTCATCGTCATGACGGCGAGCGCGTCCCGCAGCAGCTTCACGCGCTGCCGCTGGGACTCAGAGATGTGCGCCGGGCCGGAGGCCATCAACGTGAGCGAGCGGAACGGCGTGTGGTCCAGCAGCACTGCGGCACGGGAGATCTGGCCGCCGAGGGAGTGCCCCAGCAGGTGCACCGGCTGCCCGAGCGCCTCCGCCTGGGCCAGCGCGTCCCGCGCCAACTCCTCCCGGGCGTAGGCCGACTCGTCGCTCTCGGGCCCGTCCGACTCGTACTGCCCGCGCCCGTCCACGGCCACGGTCCGGTACCCGCGCTCGGCCAGCGGCACATGGAGCGGGTTGAAGTCCTCCTTGCTGCCGGTGAAGCCCGGCAGCAGCAGCGCGATCCCCCTGGGCTCGACCCCGGCGGCCACGGGAGCGTCGACCACGGCGAATTCCCCGCGCGCCGTCCGAAGGGCGTACGCACGGGCGCCGGGGGGCGGGACGAAGGTGGCGGGCCTACTCATGGGGAGAGGTTAGCGGGCGGTGGACACGACCTGGGCCGGGGGAGGGCGGTCGGGGGTGCCGGTGCGCGTGGGGACGCCGACGGCCCGGTCCAGGCGAAGTGGACCGGGCCGCCATCGGGCTGTGGTGCCGCCGGGGGGCGGCGCCTGATCAGGCCTCGGGGGCCTCCACGACCGCCGCCGCCTTGCGGGTGCGGCGGCGCGGCTTGGCCTCCGGCTCCGCGGTGGCCTGCGCCGGGATCTCCGCGGCGGCCGTCTCGGCGACGGCCTTACGGGTCCGCCGCGCCTTGGGAGCGGCCGGCTCGGCGCCGTCCACCGCGTCCACGGCGGCGGCAGCGGTCTTCCGCGTACGACGCGGCTTCACTTCCGCACCGTCGGCCGCCTCAGGCGCGACTGCCGCGGTCTTCCGCGTCCGGCGCGGCTTGGCCTCGGCCTCCGCCTCCGGGGTGGTGGCGACCGCCTTGCGGGTGCGGCGGGGCTTGGTCTCCGTGCCTTCGGCGGTGTCCACGGCGGCTTCCGCGGTCGCGGCGGTCTTCCGCGTGCGGCGCGGCTTAACCTCCGCCACCGGGGTCTCGGCGTCCGTCTCCGGCGCGGCGGTGGCCGTCTTGCGGGTGCGGCGGGGCTTGGTCTCCGTGCCTTCGGCGGTGTCCACGGCGGCTTCCGCGGCCGCGGCGGTCTTCCGGGTGCGGCGCGGCTTGGCCTCGGC